>NZ_JBLHOE010000083.1:0-12434 GCF_047622445.1 Sulfurimonas sp. | reverse complement strand
ATTTTTAGATTGACAATTTATGCATATTTTAGAGCTTTTTTACAGCCATTTGTAAATAAACCTTTGTTTACTCCCAATATACCATAGTTCGAGAGGTGTTTTAAGCACCCATATTTTTCATTAAGTCACAAAAATTGATGAATATGTAGACACATTAGAACAACCGAATGAAAAATTTACAAGTATAGAAATTGAAGAACTAAAAAAGAAATTAAATAACTTAGAAATTAAATTTGATGATCTATTACAAAAAAATGTAATCAATGAAAATGAATTAAGGGTATTAAAACAACAACTAAATGGTGCAGAACAAGACCTTTCAGCTTTTACAAAAAAGATTTGGTATAAAACATCTATGCGTAATGTTATAGGAAAAACAAAATCAATTTTAACATCTAAGGAAGGCAGGGAAGTTGCTTTGGGCTTGGTAAAAAAACTTATCGGTTTAGAATAAAACTTTATAAGCCTCTAAAGATAAGTATCTCTACTCGGTACTAAAACTAGCTCTAATAAAAGTTACAATAGAAGGGTTTGGAGTTTGTAGATGTGAATTCTGGGTGAAATGTATGTCTATATAGAATATTTGAGTCTACACAAACATATATTTCGCACTAATGACAATCAAAAGTCCAAGCACTAGCACAAGTTTATGAAAATGATTTTCCATGAAGTTACTTTTTGCTTTGCCAGTAAATTTTTTATAAATGTTTGAGAGAACTCCCAAAACTATTATGAGGGCTAAAGCTATCTTGAAAACTAAAACTTGTTGTAGGTGCGTGTTAAAAAAGCCAGCTTCTAAATTGATATATTGAGACATCATCATTCCGCCAGTTAAAACAATTATGAGTAAAGCGATTGGGAAAATCTTGAACCCAAGTGGTCCTAAGATTTTGTTTGTAGTCTCTTTTGCTTCACCTTGAAGTTTATCTTTTACTTTTGATATCATAAAAACATCAGTAAAAACATACCCTAAAAATATAATTGCTAAGATTAGATGTATTGTATGTGCATACGGATAAACTGCTTCCATTTTAATTCCTTTTTATTCAGCGCTCAAACTGGCTGTAACAAAAGCTAAAATAGAAGGATTTGGAGTTTGTAAACGTGATGTGAACTCAGGGTGAAATTGTACCCCTAGGAACCATGGATGACCTTCGATTTCTACAGTCTCGATAAGACCATTACTTTCCCCAGTTACAATCATTCCAGCATCTTCAAGTTGCTTTCTGTACTCTGGATTTGCTTCATAACGATGACGGTGTCTCTCATGAATAGTTATTTCACCATTATACGCTTCTCTAAGAATAGAACCTTCTTTTGTGTCACAAGGGTATTCGCCAAGACGAAGAGTTCCACCCATTGGTGATTGGTGTGTACGAAGTTGTGTACCACCAGATTGGTCAAGAAAATTATCTATAAGGTATACCATAGGATGTGGTGTTTCTTCATCAAATTCTATAGAGTTCGCACCCTCAAGACCTAGCACATTTCTAGCATACTCAACAAGTGTAAGTTGCATACCAAGACAGATTCCAAGATATGGAACTTGATTCTCACGAGCATATTGTATAGCTTGGATTTTACCTTCTACTCCACGATTACCAAAACCACCAGCAACGAGAACAGAATCACAATCACTAAGTAATGCTTCAGCACCACGCTCTTCTATTTCTTCAGAATCAACCCATGTAATCTCTACTCTTGTATCAAGATGAGCTCCACAGTGAATAAGTGACTCTGTTAAAGATTTATAAGCCTCTTTAAGTTCAAGGTATTTTCCAACAAAACCAACTACGGTTTTGTATTTAGGTTGTACGATCTTTTTTACTAAGGTGTCCCATGCTTCCATATCTGGATCTAGTTCACCGAGGTCAAGTTCTTTTGCTATTGGTTTTAGGATATGCTGTCTTAAAAAAGTAACAGGGATATCATAAATTGTAGCAGCATCAAGAGCTTCGATCACGCTGTCGGTAGGTACATCACAACTCATTGCAAGTTTTTTCTTAAATGTTTTAGGAAGAGGTCTCTCGCTTCTAGCGATAATCATCTGAGGAGTAATCCCAATACGACGAAGTTCTTGAACAGAGTGCTGTGTTGGTTTAGACTTCATTTCACCAGCAGCTTTGATATACGGGATAAGCGTTACATGGATAAAGAAAGTTCCAGCTACTTCATCATCGTATTTCATTTGGCGAATTGCTTCCATGAAAGGTAAACCTTCGATATCTCCAACTGTTCCACCAAGCTCAACCACTAAGATGTCATGCCCATCACCTGCGAGTTTAATGCGGTTAACAATCTCGCCAACGATATGTGGAACAACTTGAATCGTTTGGCCTAGGTAACCACCAGAACGCTCACGTTCGATTACAGAAGAGTACACTTGACCAGTGGTAAAGTTAGAAGATTTTAAGTATGATGAATCAAGAAATCTTTCATAGTTACCTATGTCAAGATCTGTTTCCGCTCCATCTTTTGTAACAAATACTTCACCGTGCTCAAGTGGACTCATAGTCCCTGGATCT
Source organism: Sulfurimonas sp. (assembly GCF_047622445.1). Lineage (GTDB taxonomy): Bacteria > Campylobacterota > Campylobacteria > Campylobacterales > Sulfurimonadaceae > Sulfurimonas. The sequence continues at coordinate 9,909 of NZ_JBLHOE010000083.1, read as the reverse complement.
ACATTGATATAGGGATCAATTTTGAGCATACCAATTTTTTTACCAGAGTGCTTTAAGAGAGTACCAACACTAGCCGCTGTAATCCCTTTTCCAAGAGAGCTTAAAACCCCACCGGTAACAAAAATATATTTAGTCATTCACATCTCCAAAATCTTAAGTAAGTACGCGATTATAGTACAGAGTCACTTAAAATCTGTATAGAGATGTTGAATAATTTTTTTAGAGAAGAAGCATTAAAACTGATAAAACTAGTAAAAAAGATACTACTGCAATAGCAACACTCATAAAAAGAGCATTCATTTGATTATCTAGGGATGTCGTCAGTTGTGAAATTGGAATAGCAAGTAAGTGAATACCTATCTCTTCATCAGAAATATCTTTGATACTTTGATAAGTGAAAAAGTAATCATCGCTTACAAGGTATCCATCTTTGTGTAGTTGATCAAAATCAATTTTTTGGGATGCTTGGAAATAGCCATTGTCATCACTTTTAGAAGAGAGTATGTAGTTGCCAACTTTTGGAGCATCTTTTAAATAAGTAGCTATATGTAACAAAGAATCATTCATAAGTAGGAGATAGTTCCCTTCCTTACTCGCAAAACTTTTTGGTATGTTTTCAAAACTTTGGATAAATTCTAAAGAGCCAATATACTTATCGTTTTCAATAATGGGTACAATAGCACGAAGAGTGAGTCCAACTCGACCAATTTCAAATTCAAAGAATGGTTCTCTTGTTTCTTTAACTTTGAGTATGGCCTTTCTAAATCCACTTAAATCATCACCAAACTTATCAAGCTTCCAATTGCGTACAAAAGCTTTTACGTCGTGTGTATGAATATGTACCTTTAGTTTTTTTATTTTTGTACGTGTTTTATAGTCTTGAGCTATTTTTGTTAAGGTCTTGATTGCAGCTTTTCTATCGTTATTTTTAAGTGCATTTTTAATTTCTTTATTTTCAGCTATTGAGACGGCATTTATGAGACCTAATCTCTTGCAATAAGTTCTTTTCCCCATTAAAATTTTCTACAAGTTGAGATGAAAATTTGATATAGTTGTCTTTTTTGTTTTTTTCTAAGGAAGTATTTACATAGAAACTCAGTGCTATAATAAAAAAATGATTAGTATACCATTGAATACTTTTTTTGATGGCTTTTTCATCTACAGTCCTTTTCGATTCTTTTATCTACAAGGAGTCTACTTAAATAGTGTAAAATTTATATAAAAGAATATAAGAATAATTTATAATTAAATCCATAGCGAAACTATTTAAAGTAAGTTTCATGATATAATAATTAAATTTAGAAATATCAAAGAGAGAATTATGGAAAATACGATTTTATATGTTATTTCGGCACTTGGAATATCGATAGTGATAAACATCTTTTTAAAAAAAATAGGTGTTTCTCAGATAATTGGTTACATAATGACAGGTACAATTATTGTTTATGCTTTTGATCTCAAAGAAGCAAGTAATTCTCATACCTTAGGGATGGTTGGTGAATTCGGTATTGTATTTTTGATGTTTACTATAGGTCTTGAAATTTCTTTAGCCAAAATGGGTGTAATGAAAAAAGAGATTTTTGTGAATGGTTTTTTGCAAGCTACTTCTACAGCTCTTTTATTTTTTGCGATTTCTCACTTAGGATTTAGTTTATCGCTTCAAGCATCCATAATTATTTCTACAGCATTTGCCCTTTCATCTACCGCAGTAGTGTTAAGTTATCTTAAAAGCTCAAAAGAGATATATAAACCTTATGGCCAGATATCTACAGGAATTTTAATATTTCAAGATTTAGCGGTTATTCCTCTTTTAATTCTTATAGGGTTTATGACAACTGAAGCAGGGGAAAGTATTTTTACCATCATAACAGATACTCTAATCAGTGTTGTTATAGTTCTTTTACTTCTTTTTATAGTGGGGAAAAAAATTATGACATGGTTATTACATTTTTCTGCTTCTTCGGAAGTTGAAGAGCTTTTTATGGGCTCGGTTCTTTTTATCGTTGTTGCTGCTTCCCTTTTTGCTCATTATATGGGTTTTACATATTCACTTGGAGCATTTATAGCTGGGATGATTATAGCCGAGACAAAGTACCATCATAAAGTTGAATCAGATATAGCACCTTTTAAAGATTTACTTCTTGGTACTTTTTTTGTTGTAGTGGGTATGAAAATAGATATTTTATACTTTATAGATAATGTTGGTTTGATTGTAGGAATATTTTTAGCTGTTTTTATTTTAAAAAGTATTGTGACATATGCAATGTTACGTTTTACATCAAGACATAGAAGATCGTTAAAAGCTGCTCTTGCCTTGTCTCAAGTTGGTGAGTTTTCTTTTGTAATTTTTGCACTTGCTAGTATGGGTGGATTGATGGATGAAGAATTAGCACAACTATTAGTCTTAGTTGTTATTTTCTCTATGATTGTTACTCCATTCTTTATTGCTAAAATAGGTCCTATAGTTGAATTATTCAGTGGAAAGATAGATGAAGTTGAAGACATGTCAGCTCTTTCAAGTAGAAAAAATCATGTAGTTGTTTGTGGATATGGTGTAGTTGGTAAATATGTAACTCATTATTTAGATGACTTAGGTGCATCGTATGTAATCATTGATAATTCTCATAAGCATGTTAAAGAAGCATTGAATGATGGACATGAAGCGTACCTTGGTGATGCTTCAAAAGAATCTACATTGGATGCTATTCACATCGACACAGCATCTTCCGTAGTTGTTACACTTGATAATGCCCAGAAGAAAAAACTTGTTTGTGAAGCAATCTCAAAACACACTGGAAATGCTAACTTAGTTGTGAAAGTGGTCTCTCTTGAAGAAAAAGAGATGTTAAAAGATCTTAATATTACTGTTTTGGTTGATGGGAAGATTGAAGTAGCTAGAGTCCTAGTTGAGAGAATGTTAAGTTGCCAACTTAAGTATAAGTAATTAGGTATAGTTACTAATAAGTAGTACAATATAGTATAAGAGTATCATATATAAAAGGAGATGTTATGAGTTTTTCAGTAAATGATAGTTCAGCAACAAACTTTTTTGCAAATCTTAATAATCAAAAATTAGATCATAGTCTAAAGCAACTCGCTAGTGGTTCTAAACTAAATTCTGCTGCAGATGATGCAGCATCTTTAGCTATTGCAAATAACTTTGGAGCGCAAGTCCGTGAAGCTGGACAATCTATAATGAATGCTAATGATAGTATTGGTATGATCCAGATTGCTGATACTGCTGTGTCTGGGATAAGCGAGAATATGGATAGTATTAGAGATTTAACATTAAGAGCATCAAGTCCAGCAATGAATAGTGCAAACCGTGCATCTATACAAAATGAGATAAATGATTTAATGAAATCAAGTACTCAAATGGCTGACTCTAGTAGTTATAACGGAATCTCTCTGCTTAATGGTTCTAATGGAAGCTTAGCAAATGTTAGTAGTATTTTAGATACACAGATAGATGTTAGTTCAGAGGGTGGTTTAGAGGCAGCTTTAGAGTCTATTGATACAGCAAGAAATAGTTTAGGTGCTATTCGTTCGGATTTTGGTTCTTCTCAAAATCAACTGTTATCTGAAATCAGACATACTTCAGTTTTTCAAGTAAACGCTGCTTCGGCTGAATCAAATCTAAGAGATGTTGATTTCGCGCAAGAGAGTGCAAACTTTTCTCAAGCAAACTTAATGTCACAAGTAGGTTCATTCGCGCAATCACAATCAAATGCAGTTGCTGAGAATGTAACGAGATTATTTCAGTAAAAGAGGTTTAGTTACCTCTTGAACCTGGCTTTATAGCTTCACTACCATCTTTACACAGAGGACATGTCTCTGGTGCATACATCTCAAATGTAAAATCAGCTAATGCAAAAAATGGAATATCTTGAGGTAATTTACAGTTAGTTTTTGTTTCAATATCACTGTTTTTACGCTTACAAAAACCACGATTAGCAAGTGCTGCTGCTCCAACAATTTCCCCACCAAGCTCTTGTACTACTCTTGCCGCTTCCATAGCTGAACCACCAGTTGTAATGATGTCTTCACACATTAAAACTCTTTCGCCTTTTGAAACTTCAAAACCACGACGAATATTCATAACTCCATCAACTCTCTCTGCAAAAATGAAACGAACATTAAGAGCAGTTGCAAGTGCAAACCCAGCGATAAGACCACCAAGTGCAGGTGCACAAACTGTATCTATCTTTAGTCCGCTGGCGTTAATTTGCTCAGCTAAAGCCTCAGCTAAAAGCTTAGCAGTTTTAGGGTCTTCTAAAACTTTTGCAGATTGTAGATAAAATTGTGAGTGGTTACCACTACTTAATTTGAAGTGACCTTCAAGTAAAGCATCAGCATCCATATATATTTTTTTAACGTCCATGATTAAACCTTTAGTATCTCTGCTTCTTTGTCTTTTAAAATTTTATCAATAATCACAGAGTATTTATCGGTAATTTTTTGAACAGCATCTTGTCCAGCTTTTGACTCATCAACAGTAATTTCTTTATCTTTTTCAAGTTTCTTTACTTGGTCATTTGAATGTTTTCTATCATTTCTTACAGAAATTTTAGCATTTTCACCCATGCCTTTCATCTTTTTTGCAGAATCTTTTCTTTGTTCAACTGTCATAGGAGGGAAAAATAATTTAATTAAGTCACCATCATTATTTGGATGTACTCCAATATTTGCAGCAGAAATAGCAGTCTCAATATCTGATAAAAGATTTTTTTCCCATGGATTTACAACAATAGTAGTTGCGTCTGCTGCTATTACAGAACCAACTTGATCAAGTGGTGTAGGAGTCCCATAATAATCAATTTTAACATTGTCTAAAACAGAAACTAAAACTTTTCCAGTTCTTAGTGTTTTAAAATCTCTTTGCATGTGCTCTACGCTATGTTGCATCTTTTTTTCACATTCGCTATATATTTCGTTTAGCATTAAAATTCCTTAAGGTTTAAAAATTATTACGTTATTGTAGCAAGAAAAATTTAAGAGGGAGTAAAAGGTGTGATATAGCCTATAGAAATAGGATCTATATCTTTAAAAATAATTATTTATTTTGTAGTTGTTGCTTCTGGTTCCGGTGTACTTGGAACAGATTCTGCAACTGGTACAACTGGAGTAGTCTCAGCAACTGGTGCAGTTACATCTACAGATGCTGCTGTTGGTGCTACAACATTTGTAGTTTCAAGTAATTCATCAACAACTGATGCTTGTGCTACAGATGAGTACATATACCCTAAAGTAATTGTGTTTACTACAAATAAAAATCCAATTGTGAATGTCGCTTTAGCTAAAAAACTATTAGGTCCTTTTGCGCCAAATACAGACTCATTTGAGCCACTATATGCGCCAAGACCGATGCTTGAGCTTTTTTGTAACAGTACAGCTATAACAATTAAGATAACTAATACTATTTGAGCAATAAGTAAAAAACTAGTTGTCATATATAAATTCCTGATTAATAAAAGTGGCGAATTATATCTAAAAAAAAGTTAGATTAAGATATAATTTCAAAAAAATTTGGATATACACGTGAAAAAAAGCAGTATCAGAACATTAACTCTAATAATAAGTACTTTCATGGTTTCATTCTTCTTTTTAGGATGTAATGAAACTCAAAAAACTAAAAACCCAAAAACTATTGTATCTCTTAGTAGTTTTGCTTTATATGATATAGCAAAGAATATAGCAGGGGACACTATAGAACTTGTAAATATTGTTCCTTTTGGTGTGGGGATTCATTCGTATGAGCCTACGCCAAAGATTATGGCAAAAATTGAACAAAGCAATTTAGTACTTTATAATGGAGCTGGTTTAGAGCCATGGTTATCTTCATTTGATTTCAAAAATAGAGCAGTAGGTATGGGAGATTATATACCTCTAAGAAAGCTTAGCAAAGATGAGGACCATAAAGAACATTCACACGATGGTCATGCATGCTCTCACACTGTACTTGATCCACATATTTGGTTTGATATTCAAAATATGAAAAGAATGACAAATATCATAACATATGAGTTTATCTCTTTAAAACCAGAGAATAAAGATTTGTATCTTTTAAATAGAGATAGATATATAGATATGTTAAGCCAGCTTGAGAAACTACACCAAAGTAAACTTCAATCATGTAAATTAGACACAATCATTACTGATCATAATGCATTTTCTTATCTTTCTAAGAAGTATGGCTTTCATGTCAAAACTCTCTCAGGATTTTCACCAGATGTAGAAGTTTCTCCAAAGGATATAATTAGAGTCATGAACGATATCAAAAAATATAATTTATCGGTTGTGTTTTTTGAGAATTTTGGAAGTGATAAGTCTATGAAAAGCTTAGCATCAGAGTCAAACGTTACAATTGATTCACTTCACCCGCTAGGTAATATTACAAAAAATGACGCAGACTTAAAGCGTACATATGAAGACATTATGAAAGAAAATTTAGAGAAAATTTCAAAGGCTCTTATTTGCCAATAGATTTTAAAGTTCCTATTTTTGATGTTAAGAATTTAAATTTTAGCGCGCGAGGGCAAAATATCCTTTCAAATGTATCATTGGAGATATTTAACGGTGAATATGTTGCTATTATTGGTCCAAATGGTGGTGGTAAAACAACACTTATCCGTATGTTACTTGGATTAGAAGAGCCAACAAATGGGCATATAAAAATCTTTGGTAAAAAACTTAAAACTTTTAAAGATTGGAATAAAATAGGTTTTGTACCACAACGTGCAGCGCAGGTAGATCAGAATTTCCCTGCAACCGCTTTAGACATAGTAAAAATGGGACGTACTTCAAAAAGAAAACTTTTTGCACGAGAGAGTGAAGAAGATATTAAAGCTGTAGATGACGCGATGTTTAAGATGGATATACTTGATCTAAAGAATAAATTGGTTGGAACACTCTCAGGCGGGCAACGTCAACGTGTGATGATTGCACGTGCACTTGCTTCAAATCCAGAGATTTTGATTTTAGATGAACCAAATACAGGTGTAGATATTCTCTCACAACAAAACTTTTATGCACTTTTATCAAAACTAAATAAAGAAGATAACATAACTATTGTCTTTATCACACACGATATCGGTGTTATAGCCGATGATATTGGTAGACTTTTTACTATTAACCAAAAAGCTATTGTTTGTAACAATCCAAAAGAAGCGATCTCATGTGAAGAAATGAGTGATCTTTACGGCATCTCTGCACATTTAGTGCATAACCATAAGCACGAGCATTAGTATGATTGAAATGATTTCCTATGAATTTATGCAAAGAGCTTTTTTAGCTGGAATTTTAATAGCAATATTAGCATCGGTAAGTGGAACATTCGTAGTACTTAAAAGGTACTCAATGATAAGCGAGACACTTGCTCACTCTGCCTTGGTTGGGGTAGCTGTAGCTTTAGTATCTGGATATAATCCATTATGGATGGCAGTATTTGTATCTGTGTTTTCTGCTTGGCTTATAGAGTATTTACGTAGTGCTTTTTCTCTGTATTCTGATGCTGTTCTTGCAATTCTACTATCTGGATCACTTGCAATTGCTGTAATCATTGTATCTCTTGGTGGCGAGTTTAACAGTTCCCTATTTTCTTACCTTTTTGGTTCTATTCTTTCTGTAAGTGCTGAAGATATTGTGACTATATTTGTTTTTGGAGTGATTGCTTTAGTTTTACTACTTGTGTTCTCACGTGAATTTTATTTCATAGCATACGATGAAGAGGTAGCTAAAACAAGTGGAATAAGAGTGAGACTCTTAAATTATTTACTTGTGACAATTGTAGCAATAATAATTGCTTTATCTATCCGCGTTATTGGTACACTTCTAATTGGTGCCCTTATGGTAATCCCTACTGTTGCAGCTTTACAGTTTAGAGTAGGCTTTTTGCATACTTCACTGTTATCAATGCTTTTTGCAGTCCTTAGTGTTGTAGCTGGTATGACACTATCTTTTTACTTTTCTCTTCCCTCAGGTGCAACTATAGTGCTTTGTGTCCTTTGTATTTTTATCCTCTCTCTTATATTTAACAGAAAATGAAAATAAGCTCAGAATTTTCAAAATACGCGCTGGAATATAACTCTTACAATATTATTCAGGATAAGGTAGTTAATAAACTACTTTCATTATGCGACTCAAAACCAAAACGTATTTTAGATTTAGGTTGCGGTAATGGAGCACTATGTAAAGCTGTAGATTGGGAGTATTCACATTTTACTGGTATTGACTTTGCCCCAGGTATGTTAGAACTTCACCTAAAGTCAGAAAAAATAGAATGTATATATGGTAACTTTAACGACGTATCGCTTTTTGAAAATTTAGTAGTAAATGAGTATGACCATATCTTCTCAGCATCTGCTTTACAATGGTCTGAGAACCTTGAGAATGTTTTGGAAAACATAAAAAGATTAAATACTCCAATATCTTTAGCAATCTTCACTTCAGGAACATTTGAGACTTTATATAAAACTGCAAAGCTTCAACCGCTACTTAGAACTACTTCAATGGTTAAAGAATTAAGCGATAGACTTTTTAGAGCTAATTTTGAAGTAGTGAAGTATACGCTAGAATTTGAATCTACTAGAGATATGTTTCGTTATATCAAAAAAAGTGGAGTGAGTGGATCTAGAAATGTACTTACATATAAGCAAACAAAAAAATTGATGCTAGAGTATCCTCTTAATTATTTGGAGTTTGAAGTGGCTTTTATTTCTCGTTAAGAACAATCTTTTTTCTAAATTATAAAGCTTATATCTTTAAAATTTACACGGTATGCATAGCTACTTAGTTTGAAAAGCTCTTCTAAAACATGTGAAGATTGCTGTGAGGTTTTTAGTTGTGAGGAAAGTTGTCTGTTGTTATCTAGTTCTCTAAGATGATTGATACTTACATAATTACCCGAAATAACTCGGGTAATCAAGTGCTTTTAGTCATCTCTACCAAATATTCCAAATAATTGTAATAATGCAGTGAAGATATTTAAAAAGTCTAAGTAAAGCGCAATAGCTCCGTCAATTGGAGTTTCATACGCACCTCTCATAATATTTTGTGTATCGTATATAACTAGTATGCTAAATAATATAACTACAGCACCAGAAATAATAACATGAAGCATTGGGTTACCAATGAAAATGTTAAGAATTGAGAAACCAATAATTACAAGAAGTGCAATCATTAATGGTTTTCCATATCCTGTAAAGTCTTTAGTAGTTTTTATAGCATAAAAACTCATAGCACCAAAAACAACTGAGGTCATAGCAAAAGCATTACCTATTATAGAAGCACCACCACTCATTCCTAATGTACGAGAAAGTAAAGGAGCAAGCATTAATCCTGTCATAAATACAAAACCAAACATTACTAGTAAGTTGATACCTGGTTTATGTTTTACAAACTGTAAACCAATTAGTAAACCAATCTCTAAAGCAAATAGTGGCCAGAAGTAAGCATGAATAGTAGCTGCCATTGGAATACCAACATAAGCACCTACAGCTCCAGCCATCATAGATGCAGCAAAAAGTTTATACGTTTCTTTTACAAAAGATATTATTTGTGAGTCGCTCTTTGTAGCTGACTCGAATGCAGATGAGTTTCCTCTTGCATAATCACGATCATATAGTCCCATTTATATTTCCTTTAATATATATTTTGAATTCATAGTATATATATAGAGGGTTAATAAATAGCAACGGTTATAAGTTAAATGGAGTAATTAAGAAGAAAAATAAGTAGATATGATAGTTATCTTAACACCTTTGAATGAATTTATGAATTCTATTCAAATAGACTTGACATTGAATACTTAATGCCCTATAATTCCCATCCACAAACATTGACACTCAGTTTTAAAACCGAGTTACGACGACTTCAAGTAGAAGCGTAGGAGAGAGTTTGAGATCATTGAAA
>NZ_JBLHOE010000082.1:0-12679 GCF_047622445.1 Sulfurimonas sp. | reverse complement strand
ATTTCTGAAAGAATTTTAATTGAGGCAAGATAAGATGGGTCTTCTTCGAGGTTATCTAGGTTAGTGACATTTGTTTCATCACCGAGTTTATCTATAAAATCAAGTGATACTGCAACTTTATTACTGAGTAAATCTTTTCTTTGTTGTGCACTATTTAGTACTTCCTCAGATAAGGATTCGTATTGAGGGTCATTTCTATCAAAGTCTAATGCTGCGGATACAAATTCAGCTACCATGTCTGAACGACTAACACTAGCAAGTACTCCTGTCCAATATGTTATACCTTCAGTATCTCCTGCTTGACCAAGAGTATTCATATAAATAGCTTCTACAAATTCTTGATCACTAAGGTTATCATAAAGAGATGTAAACTTTTCATGTGTAGCAAAACCTGCAGCTAGTGTTTTTATAGCAGAATTTTCATCTAAACGTAAGGATTCATCTTCCCAATACTGTAAACCTTCTTTATCTGCTGCTCGATTAAAAAAAGCAATATAAAGCCCTGCAATCTTTTCTTGTATGGTAGCCATATTATCTCCTGTGAAAATTAATTATAGCAAAAAACGTACATTTATAAACTAAAGTATTTACTTATCATTAGAACTAAAAGAGAGCATTTCGTTAGTTGAGAAATCTTTTTGTAATATTTTTTTTCTAATATGTGTTGCTTTTCTTTCCATAAGAAGCTGAATAATTTTGTAAAGTGCCATAAACGCTTTTTTACTTAGTTTATTTTCTGAATATTTCATTAAAATTTTCATTATTGAATTATTAGAAAACCTTTCAAACAGTTCATCTTCAAAAGAAAAAATTTGCTGAACAGTTCCATTTTGACCTTGTCTAGCAGTTCGTCCATAAAGTTGTAAATCCACTCTGTTAGAACTAAATTTCTGACTGGCAATAACATGTAAGCCACCCAACTTATCAATTTCATCATCAATCTTAATATCTGTTCCTCTTCCAGCCATATTAGTTGCGATAGTTACCGTACCCTTTATCCCAGCAAGATACACAATTTCTTCTTCTTCTTCATATTTAAGAGCATTAAGGACAGTACATTCTATATTTTTTTCCATTAAAAGTATTGCTAATTCTTCGCTTTCTTTAATATCTTTCGTCCCAACTAAAATTGGTCTTTCTGTTTTATGTATTGTTATAATATTATTAATTATAGCCTGAGTTTTTTCTTCTTTTGTGGAATGAATTTCTGCATCATACAGTGTATAAGTATTTGCTATTCTTTTTGGTATTTTGATTGTTGGTAGTTTATATATATGCCAGAGTTCGTTTCTTAAATTTTGTAGTGTACCACTCATACCAGATATCTTTTTGTATAATCTGAAGTATCTTTGAAAACTCATCTTCATATGAGTTTGTGTTGGGTCACTAATCTCTAGAAACTCTTTTGCTTCAACAGCTTGCTGAAGTCCCGATCCCCAAGAGTGACCTTCCATCATTCTTCCAGTCTTTTCATCAACTAAAACAATTTCTCCCTCATTATTTATAATATAATCAACATTATTAAAATAAAAATATTTTGCATTTAAAGCTTGTTGTACTAAAAACTCTCTTCTACTTTTTTCTTGCCAAACAGATGGAAATAAGTTCTTAGAAGAGGTAATCACTTCTCCTCCTTCTTTCGTAAAAAGGACCTGTTTCATTGATTTATTTATTAAATAATCATCATCTACAGCTAATTCTTCACTTATTTGTCTAGCAACTATTGTTGCATTTTTAAGTACTTCATTATTTGAAGACACCGATATAATCAGAGGAGTAATAGCCTCATCTGCCAGAACACTATCTGCTTCATCTATTATTGCAGTATGAAGTCCTGACATAACTTTTTGACTTACTGCATTTTTCAATGTAAACTTATTAATAAGATAGGAATCAAAGTTATTTATGTTATCTTTCATTGAATCCCTTAAAAAATCTGCCAAAAGCTCTTTACTAGTAGCATAAACCACATTTGATAGATAATTTTTTCTACGCTCATCCTCTTGCATTGTACTTGTTATGCAGCCTGACTTTAATCTGCATCTATTATATAAGGTTTGCATCTCTTTGGCATCTCGAGAAGCAAGATAATCATTCGAGGTAACTATATGACAAGGCTCTCCACTCCAAGCTGCCATTATTCCAGATAATGCAGCTGTCACTGTTTTACCTTCTCCTGGTAACATCTCAATTGCAAAATTTTCTTGTTGCGCTAAAACACCCATTAACTGGACACTGTAAGGTCTTATACCTAACACTCTAAAAGATGTCTCGCTTACATAAGCTAATGCATCATATAAATCTTGCTTTTTTGCTTTTTTAAACCTAATCTTTTTTCTATAATACTCAAGTTTCCCATCAAGTTGTTTGTCACTTAAAATTGAAAGACTCAAAGATAATAGATAAATACTTTCTGCTGCTTTTTTAAAATTATTTGTGAATTTAAGTTGTTTATATGCAAGTCCAACTATGCTATGAACGAAGGAATCCATTCCAGTATATGACTTTTCTTCTTTTGTTATATCTAATTTTTGAAATTCCTGATGTAGGTTTATCATATTTTATATCGTTTTTGCAATAATTTTTTCACTGATTCAACAGCAGATTCAATTAATGTTTTATCAGGGACTTTTAGACGGAGAACTCCTCGCTCATTATATAAAAAGAAAATATCACTTTCATCTAAGGTTGCAATAACTTTAAAATACGCTTCTATAGTTCGTACTCCGTTTCTATCCTCTTGGTTTGTCATAATATCGCCTCCGCCTTGCCAACCTAAGGAAGGGGAAGGAAGTTCATATGTCTCATATGGAATAATATTCAACTCTTTAGTTGCTAATGTCTTTCTAATGTCAGAATACAATTTTATTTCAGAATTTAAAATTATCCCAAATAAGTCTGAGGAATCTTCTTGAGATACAACAGCAACAAAATCAAATTTTTGTATAGGAAGTATCTCTCCAATTTTATCACCTATTTTTATATATGTACCCAAGTAGTTCCCAAGATTATTTGACACCCACATTCCATTATTACTTGCATAAATATTTAAATTAGTCTTTTTTTCTTCTAAAAACAACAAATTATCATTTAGTACTTTCATTTGCTCTGATAGATTTTTAATATCAGCAATTGATTCATTTCTTGATTTTAATAGCATTAAACGTGCTTCTTGAATTTTTGCTTTTATTCCAACAATCTCTATGGATAACTCAGGATTCTTAAATGTAACAAGTAAATCATCTTTTTTAACTCGCTCTCCATCATTAAAGTAAACTGTAGTGAGGTATCCCTCTGTTTTTGAAAAAACATTTGAATGTTCTCGTGATTGAACTACTCCCTTTGCGTATATATAACTAGAAACAGGGATATAACCCACACTAAAAACGATTAAGCCGAGAATAGAAAAAGTTATCGTATAGGCTTTTTTCCTTTTCCCTATTAAAGCATCATCATGTATGAGATATTTTACAAATTTAGAAATAGGTTTAAATATCCATATATAGGATGAAACAATGACTATTAAAATACCCACTTCAATCCATTGATCTGAAACAAAAAGAGCAATAGAGACAGCAACTAATAAACGATAAAAATAACTTAAAATTCCATAAGCTGCGAGTAAGATACTTTCTTTTTTAGTATCGTATGCTTTCTTGATTGAAGCAACATCAAAGAAGTATTTTTGCCACCAATAGACCCAAACATTCCCTGACTTTGTTTGTAAATTAGGAATTTCTAAAAAGTCTGATAAAACATAATAAGCGTCAAATTTTAAAAGAGGGTTTCCGTTAAATATAAGAGATGACACAGAACCTACAACCATAACGTTAAAAGCAATACTATGAATGATGCCATCCCCCGTATTAACCCAAACTACGGCTGCAATAGCTGCAAAAAATAGCTCTACTATTACACCTGCTGAACTCACTAAAATTTTATGCCATTTATTTTTAAACAACCAACTATTACTGGCGTCCATGTAGGGTAAAGGAGTAAAAACAATAAACATAATACCTAAGGTATGTACATCTCCACCAAATTTTCTAACCATCATAGCATGGCCCATCTCATGAAAAAACTTTAGAACAAATAAGGAAATATAAAGTAATAGCATATTTGATGGGGCTAAAAACCCTTCCCCTTGGATACTAAAACTATAAAAATTGTCTGCAAATATTTTAAGCCCAAAAAGAATGACCATAAGCCAAACAATTAATGTTACTTTGTTGATTAATAAGCGAACAAGCCAGTCATATCTTATAAGCCATTTTTGAGGATCCCATAATGGAACTTTCAAGTACAAAAATGAAACAAATTTATTTCTAAGTTCTACATGCTGTTTCCGAACATGGCGATTAAAGATATGCTCATTATTTGGCATATTTTTAAAATACAATAAATTAGATTGATGAAGCTGTGTTAAGATTTTTATAACTTCATCCTGAGTTGGAGCCTCTTCTGGATTATGTTCTAAATACTCTTCCCAAATTTCATTTATGCTTCTTTTAACTGTTAATCTATTTAAGAACTTATACGCTTTAGGAGTCACTCTAAAATATTTATTGTTATATGGTTCTCTTATAACATACCAGACTCTTCCTCTATAGAGTTGTTTTTCAATTGTAGCGTTATATATAAGTGATACTTCTAAGTCGCTAACCCTATGCCATAACTCACTGAAAATATTTCCAACCATAAATTAAATCCAGAAAAACAGTCTAAGAAAATCAACAAACTTATGTGTGAAAACCCAAATAATTTTTCTTTCACCAACATTTACTTTTGCCATACCACTCATACCAGGTCTCCACCATTTTTTTGGAGGATTTAGGAACTGTGCTTTTACAACAAAACTGTTTGTTTTACTTCCATCAACTGTAGCCATTGGTATAATTTTATCTATTATAAATTCAATCTTTTCAGCAGTTTTTCCTAAAAATACAAAGTTTCCTTTTTTACCAACTTCAAATTCATTTATATATTCTTCACTTACATTCAACGTTAAATAGAAGCCTGATAATTGCGCAATTTTAAATAACATATCTCCTTTAGAAACAGGCTTTCCTAAAAGATCTTCTTGGTCTCCTTCAACTATTATTCCATCTATAGAGGATTTTATATTTGCTTGTTTGAGATAGTACCCAATTCGTTGTTGGGTTGCTTTTGACTGATTAATCTTAGCCTTAGCAATTTGCATATCTGCTAATTTATTTGCACTACGAGATTTTTGCTCTTCAATTGAATATCTAGATACATCGGCGATAGCTTCGGAATATTTCAAATAAAGTTCTTTCGTATCCAACATAAGTAAAGATTTACCTTCCTTGATGATATCCCCAGAGTGCACTTCAACCTTATAGACAGTAGCATCAAAAGGTGCGGAAATGTATGATATATTATCTGTACTAATTGAGCCTAAGGATTCTATTTTATAGTCCATATCTACTACAGAAATAGTAATTATTGTAAAAGAAATCACAATAACAAAAAACTTAATCAAAGTGTCATTTACACCTAACCACCAAGAGAGATATTCTTTAGCTTTATACAAAAGTTTTGAAAAAATATTTCTATCATTAATATATAAATTATTAAGTATTGGAGTAACTTGATTTGTTATTAAACGGAGTATTATCAGCTCTTCTTCTGTAAATTCTTCTTTTGCTTTTTCAAAAAGGACAACTCCTATGAGTTCATTATCAATCCTCAATGGTAAAGAAAGTATTTCTTTAATTCTATTTTCCAAAAGATAATCTTTATGTGCATATGTAATATCAAAAGTATCATCTAGCTTGGGGTAATGTATTTCTTGGTTTTGATCAAAACACTCTTCATAGACAGCTTCTAGCTTATCTACAACCTCTGTCTTTCTTATGAAATTTTCACGATGGCTAATTGCTACAGTTTGAACATATTCTTTCTTTTTCCATCCTATACTTACTTTTGAACAATTAAACCTTGTAGCCAGTTCGTTAACAAATGTCATAGATGCTAAAAGGAACTTTTTGTTATATATTAGTAAGGAGACTATTTCAACTGCATCCTTAAAGGAGTTTTCATTTTTTCTCTCTATAGTATCATCATTTACCAAAGTAACTTGGGAATTATTTTTACGATATGAGTAGTATATATCTGATAATATATTTAATCTTGCTACACTATTTTTAAATAAAACACTATTTTCATGCTCTATAAATAAAAAAAGGACTAAATTTTCATCAATAGATTCAATTTTTATACCAACGCCCATTAAAGAAGTTGAATTATTCCATTTTAAACGTAGCTTTTCATAAGAAAATCCATTCTTTAATGCTCTTGTCCCAATAGTGACACCAATCTGCAAAATCTCTTTTTCATGTTCTAAAAAATCTTCAAATCCATAACTGGACTTCAAATTCCATTGCTCATCTTTGAAATTAAGGAGTAAACTAAATTGAGATTTATTGAGTTTTGCTATATCTTTTAAAAAAACTTTCCAAAAATCTTGCTCTGAAGTATTTGAAAATTTTAAACTTTTTATTTCACTAAGTAAGTCAGTTATTTCCATGTTCTAAACTACTATTTAAGACTTACAGTAACTGTAAGTCCAGGAAGGATTTCTAATTTTTTATTACTAAACTCTGCTTTTACAAAAAATAAACCACTTGAGCTATCTGCAATTGGGGAGATAAAAATTATTTTTGCTTTTTTGGTTACTTTATTTGAGTCTGTTACCGTTGTTATTGCAATAAGCTGATTTTTTTTTATTTTAGATAAAGTATCTTTATCAACATTGAGTTCTACAAAACAAGTTTTACTATCTACTATACTTAAAATAGGTTCCGTATTTTTCGCAAACTCTCCTAAATCAATATTAATTTTTGTAACAACACCACTTATTGGTGAATATAATGTAAGTTGATCGAGTAATTTTTTAGCTATTTTATATTCTACACTTTCTTGTTTTTCATTAGCTTGTATAAATTTTAGTTGTCCTAACGCAGTATAATATTTTATCTCTAGAGACTGAAGTTCTGATTTTGAAATACCCCCAGATGATTCATAAAGCTCTTTTGTTGATTTATAAAGTGAAGATAATATTTTTTCTTCATTCAAACCTGAATTAAGCCTTGATTTATCTTCCCAAATCATCTTTCTTCTTTGAGTCTCTAATTTTTGAAGCTTGTTATCTAAGACTATAAGCGGATTCCCTTTTTTTACGTAACTCCCTTCCTTAACAACTATCTTGTGAACAGTTCCATCGGTAGGAAGGCTTAGTTTAATATTATGCTTTGGCTTGACCACACCAATAAAGGTATCTTGCGCAAAGATAGAACCCCCTAGTATTATTAGAACTAAAAACTTATTGATTGCCATATTGAGCATCCTTTGCTATTTCATATTTTATTTGATTATCTAACTGTATACTAAATCTATCAAGTAAAACTCCTGTTGCTTTTTGTAAAGAAGCTTCAGATAATTTTAAATCTACTAAATTGTTAAATAATTTTCTCTTATATTGTATCAAATTTTCTTGTTGTTCAAAAACTTCAATGATAGATGACATTCCAAGGTTAAGTCTTTCATATTCGATATTTACTAACTTATCTTGAAACAAAATACCATTTAAGTATTCATAATAACTAATTTTATTATTCTTCAAATTTATGATTTTACTATGAAGACCATTGTCTAAAGTTCTTTTTAACTGATTTAATTCTAAACTGCTTTGAAGATATTTTAACTTTTCCATTTCATGGCTTTGCTTCGCATAATCATTAAAAATAGGAATAGTTAGTTCAAGACCTGATGACCATGATGTGAAATCTTCATCTATTAAATCTTTTCTTGCATCATGAGAATCAATATTTAAACTACGTTTATTGACACCAAATGTAAAATCCAATTGAGGTAATAATTGATCTTCTGCATATTCAACTTGTAACTTAGAGATATGAAGTTTTTTTTCTAGTATTTCAAGTTCCGGCCAATTAGTAACAGCTGCTTCATAACTTACTCTAAATTCTGGTATCGTAATTTTATCTATTGATGCAGTATCAATTGGGATGAAAAGGATATTGTCATTATTTGAAGAGCTTAAACTAAGTAAATTTAATATTTTATTTTGAATATCAAAAATAGATGTTTTCGTATTATATAATTGAACCTTTCTTAATGAAACACTCTTTTGAGCACTAAAAAGTTCTAAATTTGATCGTGTTCCATATTTCAAACCACTTTTTATTTTAACAAGTTGTTCATTAGCTATCCCTAAACTATTTTCCCAGCTCAGGTATAATTTGTATGTGCCATACAACTTCCAATATAACTGTATAACTGTTCCAATTAAATCCATAGTCTGTTTTTTATATTCACTTTGTGCTATAAGCGAACTAATTTTTGCCATATCAATTTTTATTAAAGTATTCTTAGAACCAAATCCTTTTAAAAGTGGTTGCTTCAAACTTAGGTCTAATTTATTGCTATACTCATTCGGATAACTTTGCTCAATATAGGTACTCCACTTTGATTGTTGTGAAAAACTAATATCCCATTTAGTACCTATGCTTGATAAACCACCAATACCCACATCGTATACTGAAATGTCATCTTCATATTCACTTTTAAGTTGAATACTTGCATCTATTGCATCATTTGGGACATGTGATTGAGATTTCAAAGCTGAGAATGATAATATTGGGTCTAATATTCCTTTTTCGTATTCGATTTTTTTTCTGCTTATATCTGCTTGAATTTTTTGTATAATAATATTTGAATTACGCTTAACACTTTCCTGAATCAAATTATTTAGAGTTACTGGTACAGGCTTAAAGACTTTATTCTCTCTTTTAGTAAAATAAAAAATAATTTTATTTATATCTTCCACATTAATGGTAAGATTTAGATCATTTACTTCTGAAACATTTTTTTGTATTGTAACTACTGTATGCGTGCTCATCTTTTTTTCATCAAAATTATATTCTAATGATTCTTTCTCTTCGCCTACTTCGGTCTTCTCTATCTTAAGAGCAGGAATTTCTTCTACCTCATCTTTTTCTAAAATTATGGAAGGAGCTTCTTTTTTTATAAATGGAGTTGCGGTATTTAATCTTGTAACGTATGCATCTGGGTATGAAAGGCGTAAAGTGTCGATAATTTCTTGAACTACAGCTCTATCTCTAAGCGGTTGTGTAGTGATTACATAGTGTGAGCCAGACTTTCTGTACTTAAATGTAAAATCCCAAGCCTTTTGTAAATCAGCAATTTTTGTATGCTTTTCTACAAATTTATTTAATTTTTTGAGTTCCGATTGAGCTTTACTTTCTGACACAAAAGATCCAACTTTAATGCTACGAAGATATTCCCCATGTAAAAATGTTGTAAAAAATAGTGTTATCATTATAAAGTAAATTAATTTCAAAATAATAGTCCTTATTTAAATATATTTTGAGATTATACTATAAATATAGTAGTCTCTTTCGAGACTTTATACTCTGTAGTTCTACAGATTGCAATTATCTATCTCTTTAAAACATTCATTCTTATAAACTATTACTCAGTAGTAAGATAAATATTATTCTTTCATGCTAAATATTTTCTAACTACTTAGATAATGTAACACTACCTTCACAACCATTTTCACTCCATAATCCATTACTAGTATCTCCATTCACTGTCAATGTTCCCCATTTTATTGCACTATCATATAAAGCAGCAGCATTATTTCCAATAGTAATAGTCGTTCCATAATAAGTTTGGTTGCCATCGTGTCCAAACCAAGATAATGTTTCATAATCAATTGTTATTGAACCATTTATATCCGAACAGCTATTAGTAAAGCTTCCATTCCAATTACCGACATAAAGTTCAGAAGTAACTACTTCAATAAGCTCTTTTATTAGCAGAGAAGCTTTTGAAATTTGATTATTATTTTTTACGTCCTTAGTTGTAAATGCGTCTTCTGGATCAATTTCAATACTACCTTCTATTTCTCCATAAGAATTATTCTGGAGTACAAATTCTCCTTTAAAAGAGAGAGTATTATCTAGTTGATCTTCAACAGTAGCACTCATATCTGCAGTAGTGATGAGCCCATTTAAATGATTACTACCGCTTAGTGAGTTTTCTTGAGTATGTTCTTGCGTATATGTTGAGCCTACTAGTTTAATTATACTATCATCAGAGGATCTTAAAAAGGATGCAGTACCTATATAACTACCGTTAAAACTATCAGTATAGTTTGAATATTTAGTTTTTTCTACAACAGTTTCATTAAAGACTACAACAATCCCATCTGAAGCATTTTTATATTCAAATGTATAGGTAGAGTTGCTTGTTGTACCTTCTTTATCTCCATTCAAATAAGTATGTTCAATTGTTCTCACTACTTTATTTTCAGAAAATTGCCACAGAGCACTCAAAGTATCAATCATAAGACCATTACTATAATTTACGGTAGTTAATTCAAGAGTTTTTGCTGCAGCATCAATGTCTAATATACTAGAAGCAAATGTAAGTCTATCTACTGAGTTTGTAAAAAAAGTGTTTGTCCCACCTAGAAAGTTATTAACATTTGTAATTAATATATCTTTAGCACTCGTATCGGTTATAAAATCTCTCCCTACAAGTAACTTGCTATAAAGTAAATGCGTATCAATCATAGATTCAAGTCCAGTAGTGGACTCTAATAAGTTAGCCTTCAAGATTAGCGCTGTTACCTCTTCATTTGGAACTATAAGTATTAGAGTAATGGCAGTTACAGTCACTACGCTTGTATTAGAATCGACTTCTCCATCATTAATAATTAAACTAATTTCATACGTACCATCAACGTCAGCTGTGAATGTAGGAGATACTGCTGTTGCACTTGATAGTGTTGCAGTACTTCCATCTGGTTTACTCGTTATATTCCAGCTATATGTTAAAGTATCTGGATCAGCATCACTACTTGATGAACCATCTAATGATACTAAAGATGTTGTTTCTACATTTTGGTCAGCTCCTGCATCTGCAGTGGGGGCAGAGTTTGGGGTAGTAGCAACTACACTTACACTATCTTGAAGACTAACAACTCCACTATCATACACAATAAGCCCTATTATATAAGTACCATCTGCATCAGCTATAAAAGTTGGATTTACTACACTTGCACCACTAAGTGTCGCATTACCTGTACCTGGTTGAGATGTTATACTCCAAGAGTATGTAAGTGTACCTACACTCCCCGAGCTATTTGAAGCATCTAGGGTTACTGTTGTACCTGTATTTACATCTTGATCAACACCTGCATTGGCTACTGGTGTTGAATCATCAATATCCCATTTCTCTACTATAGAAGTAACTGGGTCATCCTCGCTAAGATATTGGGCTATCTTATTAGTAGCCGACGTTACAGATTCACTTGTACTCTCTACTCCACTTAACACTTGTATAGAAGCTATATAGGCTGGATCATTTTCAGGGTCTTGTGTATTAGCTATCTTTGTAAGGCTACCTAAGTTCTTTGTAAAATATAAAGCTACTTCTACTTTATTTGTAATTAGGTCTTGTCTCTCTATGGCTGCAGTTAAATCTTCAGCTGATAGGTCTGGAAAGTTCTCTGGTGTTAAGTCTAGAGTTAAAGATAACTCCATAAACTCAGCTACCATATCAGATCTTGACTTACCATTATCCAGAAGACCCTTCCAGTATGCTACACCTTGTGCATCTCCTTCTCTTCCTAAAGAGTTTTGATAAATTGCTTGAACAAATGCCTCATTACCCATACTCCCGTATGTAGAGTTAAAAGTTGGATGTGCTGCAAATCCAGAAGAAAGTTCCTTAAGTACGTTTAATATATCTTCGCCTCTATCAGCTGCAGTTTCTCCTAAACCATTCCAATAATTAAGTCCATCTTCATCTGCTGCTCTGTTAAAGAATGAAATGTAAAGACTCGAAATCTTTTGTTCTAAACTTACCTCTCTCGCTTGAAGAGAAGATACAGCTAACATAA
Source organism: Sulfurimonas sp. (assembly GCF_047622445.1). Classification (GTDB taxonomy): domain Bacteria; phylum Campylobacterota; class Campylobacteria; order Campylobacterales; family Sulfurimonadaceae; genus Sulfurimonas. The sequence goes on along the minus strand of NZ_JBLHOE010000082.1, from coordinate 705 downwards.
CTATTAGGAGTAATTTTAATGCACATTTATTCATTTTATATCCTTTAATCTATAATTTTTACTATAAATCACTTTATATTGCAATATCTTCAACCCAGTATTCAAAAAGGTTGTCAATTTCATCAACTGTTAAAACATCATCATCGACTAAGATATTATTATCGATTTTTTGTAAACCAAATGTCGGAATCATACTACTGTAATCTAATACTTCAAAATTACTTGTATCTAATGTAAAGATCTTGTCAATTGAGAACGACGTAGTTTCATATGCTCTAAATGCAACTTTATCAGTATTTCCAACTTTAAAAACAAGATCTTCCAATACCGCTTGAGAAACTGAATTCAATAATGGGTAGTCAACCTCTTTAGTAAAACTCCAATCATTTACTGTTTCATAAGTGCTATTTACTTGTGCACCTAACTGTCCTAAAGAAGGAGTTGTAAAACCACTATTTACAAATTGTAATGCCCAATTATCTTTTTCTAACAATATACCAAGAGATTCTGTACCAATTCTAAGTTCCATTTCTGAATCATTTGAAGTAGCTACATGAATTTTTGATACTTGTGTATCTATTGCTTTATTTTGTAGATCTACTAATGTATCTTGATTTAGGAGAGTGTTATTACCACTTACACCTTTACCAAATATATTTAATTCATTCGCTACAACATTTATGCTACTGTCATTATCTGTATCAT
>NZ_JBLHOE010000081.1:0-13591 GCF_047622445.1 Sulfurimonas sp. | reverse complement strand
TGTCGTATGCAGCAGCAAGATCTCTTGCGACCCCACGAATACTTAAACAATCACCACGGTTCGCAGTAAGTTCAATCTCTATAATATCATCAGAAAAAACTTCGCTTTTATATACTTCTTCACCGAGTTTGAATTTACCTATACTAGAATCTAATTCTATAATTCCAGGACAAAAATCAGGCATACCAATTTCTGAAGCGGAACAAATCATACCCTCAGAGTCAACGCCACGAAGTTTTACAGGCTTAATAGTTAAACCATTAGACATAACAGCACCAATAGTAGCAACTACGACATCAAGCCCTTCTCTTACATTTGAAGCACCACATACAATTTGACGTGTACTTGAACCAATATCTACTAAACAAACATTTAATTTATCAGCATCAGGGTGCTTTTCACACTCTAAAACACGACCAAAGACTACTTTCTTTGGAATGTCGTACGAAACTAAAGAATCTACTTCTAACCCAATTGAGTTAAAAGTTTTACATAAGTCTTCAGTAGTAATCCCTTTTAAGTCTATCCACTCATTTAACCAAGATCTTGTAACTATCATTGAAACTGCTCCAACAATTTAATATCTCCCTCAAAAAGTGATCTCAAATCACCAATTTGATGTATAAGCATTGCAAATCGCTCAACACCTAAACCAAAAGCGTAACCACTTACATTTTTGTATTTTACTGCTTCAAAAACATTTGGATCAACGATTCCACATCCTAAAACTTCTAACCATCCAGTTTTAGAGCATACACGACATCCTTTACCTGCACAAAATACGCAAGAGATATCTACTTCAGCAGATGGCTCAGTAAAAGGGAAAAATGATGGACGAAAACGCACTTCAATATCTCCAAACATATGCTTAAGGAAATCTTCTAAGATATACTTTAAATTTGCAAAAGAAACTTTTCCCTCTTCCTCAACTAAAAGACCTTCAACCTGATGAAACATTGGTGTGTGTGTTAAGTCATAATCTCTTCTAAATACAGCACCAGGAGCAATCATACGAATTGGAGGCTTTGTATTCATCATAGTTCTTATTTGAACTGGTGAAGTATGTGTACGGAGTAAAAACTCATCTTTAAAATAAAACGTATCTTGCATATCACGGGCTGGATGGTATTTAGGAAGGTTTAATGCTTCAAAATTGTTAAAATCATCTTCAACCATATTTCCAGTTTTTACTGCAAAATTCATTGATGCAAAATATTCAACTATTTTGTCCATAGTTTCCATTACTGGGTGAAGTGCACCAGCCTCTGAACTTGTACTAAAAAGAGAGACATCAATTGCTTCTGCCTTCATCGCAATTTGTAGTTCTTGTGTTTGTAGCGTAATTTTCTTAGCAGTAAACTCATTCATAAGTGTACTTTTATACGTGTTTAAATCTTTTGCTATTTGAGCTTTTTCTTCATTAGGAGCTGTTTTCATTTTAGCAAACTCTGCAGCTAAAACACCCTTTTTACCAAACACTGAAATACGTATCTCTTCGAGTACTTCAACACTCTGTGCTTCTTTAATTTTATCGTACCATTCTTTCAATAAATTCACCATAATTATAAAATTTTAATTTAGATTATATTTAATTTTTCATTACAAAGAGCTTTCGCTTATTTTTCTATGCTACAATATTGATATATACTTAAGAAATAAAGGAAATAATCATGTGTCTATTTTGTAAAATTACAAACAAAGAAATCCCATCAAATATTATCTTAGAAGATGAAAACTATTTGGCATTTCACGATATTAATCCCAAGGCTCCCGTACATATTTTGGCTATTCCAAAAGTTCATGTTGATAGTTTTCATGAACTTAGCCCAGAGATTATGACTGGAATGACAAGCTTTATTCAAGAAATTGCAAGAAAAACAAGTATTGATAAAAGTGGTTACAGGGTTATTACAAACATTGGTGAAAACGGCGGACAAGAAGTTGGACATTTACATTTTCACATTTTAGGTGGAACAAAACTTAAATGGGGTCATTTTGCTGATGCAGATCCTAAAGGTCTTTTTTAACATAAAGGACTCTTATGTTAAAGATTGTACTCTCAACTACTTTATTATGCTCGCTTGCGTTGGCGTTAGATAAAGTAGATTCAATAGAAAGTTTAAAAAATGAATTTATACAATACCAATCCTCTCAAGCTATCCATTTCAAAAACTATGAAAAAATGCACTTTGATGCCATTAAGCAATATAAAAAAGATCTCTCCACTGTCTGGGATGAACCTACCTTAACAACAAAAAATACTATCGTTTCTTATGCCCCAGATAAAAGAACGAGAACGAATATTGATTTTAAAAATGAAGAAATTTTTATCCAAACTTTTGCTAAAACACCCAAAGAAGCTACTCTAAAACTAAAACTAGCTCTTGCTAAAGCGGTAACAATTGATACAAAATCATTGTTTAACAATGATCCTCTTCAAAAGAAATTATCAACTATTAGAAAACAAAATAAAATGGCAACTTCACTCGTAAATGCAAAACCAATTTTATCCCCTATAATATTTTCAAAGCCTCCTACAAAAAAGAGTGTACGAATCTATGTAGATAAACACATTAAGTATAAAAATATAAAAGTTATTAAGTCTAAAAAAGTCAAACATTCTCGTATTTATACAACACGGGTTAAAATGCCTAGTAATACGATTCTTAAAAGATCTAAAATTTATTATGAAACAATCAAGAAAGAATCTCGCAGACAAAATATCCCTATGCCTTTAGTTTTTGCAGTTATTCACTCTGAGAGTAGTTTTAATCCCTTAGCAAAGTCTCATGTTCCAGCTTTTGGATTGATGCAGATTGTAGCTCACAGTGCTGGTCGTGATGCATATAAATATCTGTATAACAAAAATAGATTAGTATCTAGTTCTTACCTTTACAACTCTAAGAACAATATAAAAATGGGTACGGCATATCTACATATTTTGTATTACAAATATTTAAAATATATTAAGAATGAAGACTCCAAGCTTTACTGCACAATTGCTGCATATAACACTGGTGCTGGTAATGTAGCGTGGGCATTTACAAAAAATAATGATGTGAAATCAGCAGCTAAAATTATTAATACTATGAATTCAAATGCTGTTTACAATTATCTTATCAAGAATTTAAAATATGATGAACCTAAATACTATTTGCAAAAAGTTATTTCAAGAATGCCAATTTACAACAGACTTTATGGAGTTTAGAATATGCTTTTAGAATTTTCACCCCATTCTCGTCTTGATGAAGTACTAAACTCATACGCTAAAACCATTAAGATACCACTAGCCAATAAAACACTTGCCATTTCAATCATCATAAATCCTTTTCTTGTATTTATAATATTATATGTGAAATTTAAGGAGAGGATTAATTCTATGACAGATTGTCATAAAATTAAAAGTTTTGTGTAGTCAAAAGCCTATCGAAATTAATTAATATAGAAGTATGAAGTTATTTTTAACTTGGGCAAGACTCTATTTCGCCCATGTCTATACTTGTTCCGGTACCTGAAATCATTTCTTCATTCTCTTTAATAAGCTTTCCGTTATGCGCTACAGAATAGGTAATCTTCGTAGTATTACGAATAGTATTAATTGTTGAACAATATGTCTCTAATGAAGCCATAACCCATCGTCCAGCAGTTATATCATCTGCATCGGAATTAAAGCTGTACGTCAAATGAAGTGTATTGAACTTACATGGGTGTGCTTCATTTCTATTTACTTCACCATCTACAACTAGGTCAGTTACAGTCTTATCTTGGTTTTTCGGCATCAATACTATATCTGTAGCTGTACAGTTAATAATTCCTGCTAAAAAATACTCTATTGGTGAAATAACTGGACAGTCAATAATAAAACTACTTTTAGCAGTCTTAGCCTCAAATTTCATTCCATCTAAATGTGATATTGTTACTTTCATTTTTGTCTAATCCTTTAAATAGTTTTTAAAATATTCTAATTGTTCTTGTGTTCTTACACTAGCTGTACCGCCAGCTGAAGTTCTAGCATTCATCGAATGTCTTAAGCCTAGATATTCTATCACATCTTCATTTATACGCTCATCTATTTCTTTTAAATATTTAAAATCCATCTTAGACAAATCTATATTGATTTCTTCACCCTTCGCTACAGCACGACCTGTAATAAAGTGTGCTTCACGGAAAGGTATATCACACTTTTCAACTAAATAATCAGCTAAGTCTGTTGCTGATAAATGTCCAATAGCACATGCACTTTCCATATTGTGTGCTTTTACTTCCATAGTTTTTAAAGCTTCTTTTAAAATCTCTAAAGAAATTTCAGCAGTCTCAACTGCATCAAATACACCCTCTTTATCTTCTTGAGTGTCTTTGTTATATGCTAAAGGAAGACCTTTCATAACAGTAAGAAGTCCCATTAGTGAACCATAAACACGACCTGTTTTCCCACGTAAAAGTTCAGGAACATCAGGATTTTTCTTTTGTGGCATGATTGAAGAACCAGTTGAATATTCATCACTAAGTTCTACAAAACCAAATTCATATGAAGACCACATAACTATCTCTTCACTTAATCTAGAAATGTGCATCATCATTGTTGAAATATTAAATAAAATCTCTAATGCAAAATCCCTATCACTCACAGTATCTAAACAGTTTACACTTACAGAGTCAAAACCTAAAATTTCAGCTGTCATATCACGGTCTACTGCATGTGGTGTTCCAGCTAATGCTGCACAACCAAGTGGTGAAACATTATTTCTTTGTGCAGAACTTTCAAATCTCTCTATGTCACGTTTAAACATTGCTAAATATGCCGCGAGATGAAAAGCAAAGTTAATTGGCTGAGCATGTTGCAAATGTGTCATACCAGGAATTAATGTCTGTGTATGCTTATCAGCAATAACAACTATTTCATTCATTAAGAATTTGAGTGCTGAAACAATATCTCCATTTTTACGAATGACGTAACGTCTAAAGTCAACAGCTACCTGATCATTTCTACTTCTAGCAGTATGCAGTTTCTTTCCAGCATCGCCAATAATTGCAGTTAATCTTTTTTCAATTCCCATATGTAAATCTTCATCGGAGATTTTCCACTCAAATTCTCCAGATTCAATCTCTTGCATAACTTGATTCAACCCATCGGTAATTTGACGAAGTTCTTCAGTGTTTAAAATACCTTGCTTTGTAAGCATTGCAGCATGTGCAAGAGAGCCTTCTATATCTTCACGATATAATTTTCTATCATACATTATTGACGCATTAAACTGATCCAAAAGAGTAGATGCACTTGCAGAAAATCTGCCTGACCACATTTTATCCATAAAAATATTCCTTAGGTTATATTAAAAATTTTAGTATTTTATCTAAAAAAAGCTTTATGAGAGTTAGCATACAAAACCATATGCTGGTAGTTATTTATTCGCAGGCTGGAATATTTCCAGTATCAGATGCATATTCTAAAAAAAAGTCACTAAAGTGGCCAATACTTCGTCTAAACTTATTAGAATTAAAATACTTCATAGAAGATACAGCTTCCTTAGATTATTCATACAATACATCAGCATTTATAATTTTTCAGTTACAAATACTAATTTTAGCATGGCAAGAAAGACATTTTTCTTGAAGTATTCTTGGCCTTTATAGACGCTTGCCTGGACAGTGAGCAAGAATAGAATAAATAAAGATAACACATTATCATTTAGTATAATTAGCTTTAAAGCTGGTACTTCTCATAAAGCTTATCTTCAAAATCCCAAATGCCTCTTTGCTTTAAAGATTCTATTACACTTGGTGTGCAATCAACATCATCTGGCCACTCACGCGTAAATCCATCAAGTTTATTTTTATTTGTACCGTCTACCCCAACCATTAACCCAGAAGTGTAAATATCTCTCCCAGCATCAATATTATTTGTAACTCTCCACACTAACATATATGGATTAAAGAGGTCATTTTTTGTAGCATCTACAAATACAACTATTCTCATATACTCATTTAAAGGTGTTAACGTTTCAAAATACTCTTTTGCTGAGGCAGTCTTATTTACAGATATTACAGTTATAGGGTTTTTTGTTCGTGTCATGTATTGATGAAGACTCACAACATCTGGAACAAATGCTTGTACTTCTTCTAAAAGTTGATCATCATACATAAAGCTTGGGGCATCTATTTTATGTGCTGCTGTCACATCAATACCTAGTTTCCCACCAACTAAGGTCTCTGGTGAAGAATGATCAAGGGCATCTAAAATACCCTCCGTAATAAACATACATTTTGGTGTAAATCTATTTAAAATATAAGTACTTAAAGCTTCATAATTTTCTAAGCTTGGTGCTTTATCATCTACAAAGATTGCATGTTTGACAAAACTCATTTGCCCTACACCCCAAAAAGCATGCATAAATTGTTTAGCATGCCCTTTGTAAAGAGTTTTCATTTTTGCCAAAATAAGGTTATGAAATCCAGCATTCTCTGGCATATGGTAATCAGTTAAATCTGGAGTTGTTGTTTTTAAAAGTGGAAAAAATATCTTCCCTGTTGCCCAACCCATGTACTTATCTTCTAAAGGTGGCTTTCCAACTACTGTTGCTAAAAATACCTTGTCTTTTTTGCTTGTAATAGCGGAAACTTCCATAACTGGATAAGGTTCTTCTAGTGTGTAGTACCCCGTGTGATCCCCAAAAGGGCCTTCTACTTTGAGTTTTTCAGTATCTACCCAACCCTCTATAACATAATCAACATCGGTTGGAATATATAATGGTGTGGTCAATGACTTCACCAATTTTGCTGGTTTTTTTGTAATAAGTCCATACATAAGTAATTCATTTACCCCATATGGTAAAGGAGCTGTTGCACACCACGTATAAAGTGGGTTTCCACCAATAGCAATACTAACTGGCATTTTCTTTCCCGCTTCTTGGTACTGATCAAAGAAGTGTGAGCTATCTTTATGGATTTGCCAATGCATACCTAAGTGGTTTTTATCATATACTTGTAATCTATACATTCCAAGATTAACCATTTCTCCATCAAAACTTTGTGTGTATACTTGTCCCATAGTAATAAATGGACCACCGTCTTGTTCCCATGTAGTTAGAACTGGTAAATCGTAAAGGTTTATATCTTCATTTAAAGAGATAACTTCTTGACACTCGCCTTTACCTGATAAACGTTTTGGAAAAATATTTTTCATCGAATATAACTGAGAAGCCATAGAGATTTTTTCTACAAGTCCTTTTGGTGGCTTCATATGAAGAAGAGATGTTATCTCATCTGCAATAGACTCAACTGTTCTGCCAAAAAGTAATTCACATCTTCTATATGAACCAAATATATTCATAAGCACTGGCTCTTTAAATTTTTTTCCTGTTTTTTTATCTACAACATTTTCAAAAAGTAATGCTTTACCTCCATCTTTTTTCTTGACTTCAGCATATGCAATATGTGGAATTTCTAGATATATATCAAGTTCATCTTTTATAACACGTAATTCATTATTTTTTTCTAAAAGTTTTATAGCTGTCTTCATTAATTATAGTCTTTGTGGCATTTCATCTTTAAATGCACTTTCTTCTGCACGTTTAAGTAAATCCATTGCGCCATTATCTATCATTTTTTTAGCCATTTGGGCTCCTAAACCTCTACCCTTAAATATATTGCATGTCATTACTTCTTGCATAATATTTGTTCCATTAGGGTAACCAATCATAGTCCTAAAAACTATATTTTCTCCATCGACAACAGCATTACAAGCAACAGGAGCAGAACACCCTGCTCCTATTTTAGATATAAATTCTCTCTCAATTTTTGTACAAATGAAAGTATTTGGATCATTCAAGCTAATTGCAATTTCACGTAATTTTTTATTTTTACTTACTATTTCAATTCCTAAAGCAGCCTGACCCATTGGGGGAATCATCATGTCAAGTGAGAGTTTTTGAGTATGTGGTATATCTTTAAGTAAATCTAATCTTTTTAGTCCTATGTAAGCCAGTATAATTGCATCATACTGACCTTCAGAGAGTTTTCTGAGTCTTGTGTTTACATTTCCACGTAAATCTTTTACCTTCAAGTCTGGACGTTGTTGTAAAAGCTGCATTCTTCTTCTCAAACTTGTAGTTCCAACAACTGCACCTTGAGGTAAGGATTCAAGGTTTTCATACTTATGAGATAAAAATACATCACTTTGATCTTGTCTTTGTGTTACAGAAGCAAGTTCTAAACCTTTTGGGATATAAGTTGGAACATCTTTTAAACTGTGAACGGCGATATGTGCTTCACCACGAAGCATTGCATCTTCAAGTTCTTTAGTAAAGTGACCTTTTCCACCAATAAGGGCAAGTGGTTTATCTAAAACTTTATCACCATTGCTTACAATTTTATTGAGTTGGACTTTTATTTCAGGAAATGACTTTTCTATTCTATCTTTAATGTGATACGCTTGCCAAAGCGCTAAATCAGATACTCTCGTTGCAATAACTAATGTATCCATTATACTACTTTACCTTTTCGTATAAACGTTTTGTTCTATCTAGTTTACCATCAAGAAATACTGTTGGTGTACCAGCAACTAAAAGATCAGCTGCAATTTTCAAGTCACTTTTATAGTGCGCTTGCACTTCAGGAGTTCTCAGGTCAGATGGCTCAATATCAGTTCCCATTTTTCTATTAAATACATCTAATATCTTTCTTACATCCCTTTCTTTTGGGTCTATTTTTAAGTTGTACATTCTCAGAGCTACATTTTTAATACCCTTAATTTCCGCTGCAATCGCTGCTTGTGTAATTTCTACTGCCGCTGGGTGCATTCCTGCAAGTGGAAAATGATAATAATAAATTGCAAATTTTTCAGGTTGTTTTTTCATCTCTTCAATTGCTTTTGGTACAAATGTAGAACAAAATGGACAAAGTGGATCTGAGAAAATTGCTACCTTGTATTTTGCATTTTTCTTTCCATAAATAAGATTGTCATTTTTATAGTAAGCATCTTTAAATGTTGGGTTAATCTCATTTTTAAGAGATTCTCCAGTACTAAGACTAGTAAGCTCTTTTGTAATAACATTCCCATCTGTAAACCAAACCATTTTTTGACGTACGGCTCTATCCTGTGGTTTTGCTTTTAGCGTTGCATCTACGCTAACAATTACTGCATTCCAACTAGGCATAGAAGGAACTCCCATTCTTTCTGTAACTTTAACTTTTAAGTTTACAATTGCTGGATTTTCTTTAAATTTTTCACTTAAAAACTGCTCAATTTTTGCATTTTGATTTGCACTTACAACACTACTTAATAGAACTGTTGTCGCTAATAATTTCAACATCGATAACATCGGAATCCTTTTTAATATGATTTGGCTCATTTTCATAAGCTTTATATTCGTTTGATTTTACCCCATAACGGTTAACAATCATAGACGTAATTACAGAAAATTGCATAATAATTCCTATAATATCCGTTAAAAAACCTGGAACAATCAGTAAAATTGCTCCAAAGAGTGTAAATAGGTTTAATTTTTGAAACTGATTTAGATCTATGGTGTTACGTGAAACAGCCGCCATATTCTCAACCAAAGTAGCTCTAAAGTTTACTAATATAGATACACCTATAAAAGCTGAAAGCATAATCTCAATAAATGTTAAAAGACCACCAAGTGATGATGATATATTTACAGAAACGAGTACTTCAAGAAAAAGATAGAAAAGAAAATACTTCATTCTAAAGCAAATCCATTAATGATGTAAAAACTTCATCTACTCCAACTGCAATCTTTTGTGTGGTTTTTCTATCATAAATTTGGACCTGTCCATTTGCTAACTCTTTTCCAATAATTACAGTGTAAGGAAATCCAATCAGTTCAGCATCTTTCATTTTAAAACCAAATCTATCTTTTCTATCATCTAAAATCACTTCTACATTTGCATCTTGAAGTTGCGTATACAACTTATCTCCAAGTTCATTTTGCTCAGCATCTTTAATGTTTGAAACCATAACATTTACCATGTACGGTGCAGTCTCTTTTGTCCAAATACACCCATTTTCATCATGATTTTGCTCAATAACTGATGCTACAAGACGACTTACACCTATTCCAAATGTTGCCATTTCAAATGCGCGTGGTTTTCCACCTTCGTCATTAAATTTTGCTTCTAAAGCTGAAGAGTATTTATCTCCAAGTTGGAAGATATGTCCAACTTCTATCCCTTTTTTGAAGCTTAGAGAATCATGTGCTTTACAATCAGGACAATCTTTACCAATATAATGTGATTGTAATTCTTCATAAGATTTTTCATTTAAATCATCAATTATTTCTTGAGTTTCAAACATTGTTTCGATATTTGCACCATAGTCACAAGATTCACATACAACAATAGTATCTTCACCACTATCAGCAAGCACATGAAACTCTTTAGAATCATCTCCACCAATAGCACCAGAATCAGCTTGTACGACTCTAAAGTCAAGCCCTAGTCTTGTAAAAATCTTTTTATATGTCTCTTCCATAAGATTAAATTCTCGAACCATATCTTCTTTTGAAGAATGAAAAGAATAGGCATCTTTCATTAAGAATTCACGACCACGGAGTAGTCCATATCTCGGTCTCGCTTCATCACGAAATTTTGTATTTATCTGGTATAGATTTACAGGTAAATCTTTGTAAGAATTTACACGGTTTTTCACTAATTCAACCATTGCTTCTTCATTTGTAGGGCTAAGTACAAAATCTGCATCATTACGATCTTGTATACGAAGCATTTCTTTACCCATTGTCTCAGCTCTACCACTTTTTTCCCATAAAGATATTGGTGTTATAAATGAAAGTTGTACTTCTTGACATCCTGCCTTATCTAATTCTTCTTTAACGATTCTACGAATCTTCTCAAGTACAATTTTTCCCAAAGGTAAGAAATTGTACAACCCTGCCCCTTGTTGGTTTATAAAACCACCTCGAACTAAAAACTGGTGTGATGGGAGTGTTGCATCAGATGGTGCCTCTTTTGTTGTCGGTATAAAAGCTCTACTTCTTCTCAATTTAGTCCTTTTGTATTTTCTGGTCTTCTTGGTTTTTCTTTGTCGATACTGTCTGAAAAGATATGCATCATTTGTGTTGTAAGGGCATGTCCTGACTCATCCGATGAGTTTCTCATACTTGATGTCATATCGTGTAAAAATCTTTTTATTGCTTGTTCACACATCTTTTTAGCTTCTTTCTCATATTCACTCGGTATGAAACCTTTATCCATTACTCTTGCTGTCTCATGTGCAGCTGCTTTGTAAGCTTTTTGGTATATCTCTTTTATCACAGGTTCAATATCAAGACTAGCTAAAGACTCAAAAAAAGTAACTATTTCTCGTCCTATTATCCCCTGAGCTGCACGTGCTGATTTTTCTCTTAATCCTCTATTTTCATCTACTATTAACTTTAAATTATCTATTGCAAAAAGATGGATATCGCCTCTATCAAAAGATTCTATATCTCTTGGAAGTGCTAAATCAAACCAGTATCTTTCAAAATTACATAAGTCAACCATCTCATATGTTATAATCGGAATAGGTGACGAAGTTGCTGTAAACAATATTTCAAACTCATTAATTAAATTTGGCAACTCTTCAAAGCCTACAATTTTTGCGCCACAAGTAGATGCCAATTCTTCAGCTTTATGCTTAGTTCTATTCGTAATATAAACATCAGCGCCAGCAGAAAGTAAATGTTTTGCTGTGATTTCTGACATTTCACCAATACCAATAACAAGAGCTTTTTTATCTTTTAAATCAACTAATGACTTAATTTGTGAAACTGCCACACTTGCAATTGAAACTGGCTTAGAAGATATATCTGTCGCATTTCTTACTTTTGCCGCACATTTAAAAGCACTTTTCATTGTACGTGCTAGTTTTTTAGAGCAATATCCATTATCGTGGGCAAATCGAAAAGCATCTTTTAATTGTCCAGCAATTTGCGTTTCCCCAATAACCATAGAATCAAGTGATGATGCTACACTAAAAACATGATGAATAGCACTACTGTCATCAAAAATATCAGCATGGCTTTCTAATTCTTCTCTAATAATTCCCGATCTTTTACTTAGTATGTTTAAAATATACTCTGTAGCTTTTTGCACATCATTACATGAACATAGGACTTCCATCCTGTTGCATGTTGAGATGAGCATTGCCTCATTTACACTTTCAGATATATTGAGCTTTTTTAAACACCCGTGCATATCACTTTCATTCGGATAAGATAATTTTTCACGTATATCAATACTCGAATTTTTATGTGAGAAGCTAATAGCTAAATAATGCATTAATAACTTCTTTTTATCATAGTTTCTAAGATTGACACAAGTGCTTGATCATCTTTTACAGCTTGCATAGCTTCATTAGATAACTTTTGTGCTAGTAAAAATGACTTTTCAATACACTTATGTTCATTCATCATATCTTTAATCCAGATCTCTTCTGATAGATCAATTTTTTTTGCGTGTGAACCTGATAATCTTTTTTTATCCTCTTCTGAGAGTGCCTCATATAAATGGATATAAGGAAGAGTACACTTTCCTTCAACAAAATCATTCATTGCTGGTTTTCCAAGTGTTGCTGAATCTGAAGTGATATCTAAAATATCATCAATAATTTGAAAAGACAAGCCTAAGTTTTTTCCATATACACCATATTTTTGTGAGTCCTTCCCAATGAGTAAAGCTGACGCGATAGCAGCAGATTCAATAAGAGTTGCAGTTTTAAGGTAGAGCATATCAAGATACTTAGATTCATCAAAGTTAAATGCATCTGCCATCTTCACATCCATCATTTCACCCTTAGAGAGTGCTGTGACAGAAGATGCTACAACTTTAGCAATCTTTGGGTCAAATGAAACTAACTCAGTAAATGCTTTAGAGTATAAAATATCTCCTAACATTACAGCAGTTTTACTTCCATCTGTTGCATTTACAGAAGCTATACCTCGTCTCGTCAGTGCATCATCAATTACATCATCATGTAAAAGGCTTGCTGCATGAATTAGTTCTATAATAGCAGCGAGTAAGGGTGCCTCATCATGCTCTGAAGCTATTTTCAATATCAGCTTTGCACGAAGTCTTTTACCACCCGATAAGCTCTCAAAAAGACGAGTTACCTCATCATAGTCTATCTCTTTGATTAGTCTTGCAATCTCATTCTCTACTCTTTGCATTCTCTTTCTTTACCTTATTCTTGTTTATTTGTCTTCTAAGTGTTCTAGACTAACTTGAGACCCTTTATCTGATAAAAAGAGTTTAAAGATAGCCTTATCAATACTAAAGTCATATTCTATAAATTTAATCAAAACATATGGTAAGTTATTAAAACCTTGACCTTTTGGTTTAAGATCAACTCGAATACTACGTCTATTTTGTTTTGCATATAAAACATGCTGTGCAACTATTCTATCATAAGACCTTAGTATAACTAAAGTACTGTTAGAGTACAAAGTCCATCTAAATTTAAATAGCTTTTCACTTTTATCATATTTTACAAGAAATTTTTTATGTTCATCTTTAGAAAGTTTTACTGTTTCAATGTATCTATACTCATTAGCTGAGAGGTAGACCACATTCATAA
>NZ_JBLHOE010000080.1:0-13610 GCF_047622445.1 Sulfurimonas sp. | reverse complement strand
AAATAAGTTATACTTTAAACCTAAACTAAAATTATGACTAGGACTAAAAGCAAAAGATGTAGGGTTTTCAAGTTTCTTCCAAGTAAACCCTGCTTGAATTGTTGGATGGTAAGCACTTCTAGCTTCATCTTTCATATATTCATTATAATTTATATTACTTTGAGATAGAGAAACTTTTGGTGAATTACTCATTGCTAAATCTATTGATTCTGCTAAGTTTAATCCAAATAATGCAATCTGTGCTGATATAAATAGTAAAATTATTCTCATTAAATATCCTTCTCTTTTTTTCCTTGAATACTTAACATTAAGTACATAAGTGCTGGTGTCACTAAAATGGTAAACAACATCGATAATGCTAGTCCACCTGTAATTACAGAACCTAAACCTCTATAAAATTCTGAACCTGGACCAGGAACTAAAACGAGTGGTAGCATACCAAATACAGAAGTAAGTGAACTCATAAATATAGGTCTTAAACGAGACCTTGTAGCCTCTATAATTCCTTCTTTATAATGCATGGAATTATGACGAATATTATTTAAAGATTGGTGAACTATAAGTATGGCGTTATTTACAACAATACCGATTAATATAATAAATCCTAACATAGTTAATACATCTAGCGGTTGTGGAGCTATGAACATATTGGTAAGTTTAAGACCAACAAAACCACCAGCCGTTGCCATTGGAACTGTAAATAAAATCACTAATGGATAGATAAAATTTCCAAAAAGCGCACTCATAAGAAGATAGATAATCGCTAAGGCAAATACTAAGTTCCATTTCATAGACTCTATCGTTTGCGCGAGTTTATCAGCTTTTCCAGCGAGTGTAACGGTTGTTCCATCTTCTAGCATATTCGCAGGTACACCAGTTTCTAAAATAGCGTCTAACTTTTCTACACTCTCTTGTAAAGTCATAGTAGTCGGAGGTGTAACTTGAAGTGTAATTGTTCTTTTCCCATCTACATGACGAATTTTTGTAATACTTGTAGTATGTTTTAGCTCTGAGAGTTCAGACATTGGAACTAAACCTGCGTTAGGCGTTGTAACCTGTGTTAAGTAAAGTGCTTCAGGCGAGTTAATCATGTCATCTTGTGATTTTAAAATCATGTCTATTGACTTTTGACCATCTTGTGTGTATTCGCTGATTTTACGTCCATCAAGAAGAACATCTGCGGCAAATCCAAAGTTTCTACTATTCATTCCAACGTTTGCCAAAGCATTACGATCTGGAATAATAAGCGCTTCTGGAAATAATAACTCAATAGATGGGACAGGACGAACCTGAGCACCTTGAAGTTCGCCTGAAATTTTGCCAAATAACATGCCACCAATTTGCGTAAGTTTAGAAATATCTTTACCACTAATATCGATATCTATATTTCTTCCTTCACCAATGCCTTGCTCAAACACACCACTTTGAAGTGAAATACCAAATACCCCTGGGAAACTGTTAACTACAGGCATCATAAAAGGAATATATTCAGCTGCTCTACTTTCTTCTTTTGAAATCATACCTTGAATAATAAGATCTCCAAATGAAACATAAAAACTATTTGTAATAGGTGGAATTCCATCTACTTCTTCTTTATAATGAGGTTTCATATGCTCATATATTTTATATCCAATATCTTTCTTTTCATTTTCAGAAAGTCCGGGAGGTGGAATCAAAATATTCATAATAAGATTTTGGTTTCCCTGAGGAAGATACTCCATCTTTGGAAATAGCATGATAATTGTGACAACAGAAATACTTCCCATAAATAAAATAATTATGAATTGGTTTATTCTTCTTTTAAGACTCCATATAACAGTAGACATAAAAAGAGCAGCAATTTTTTTAGCGATACTTACTAAAAATGAATCTGGTTTTTGTGATACTTCATGCTCTTTTTCATGATCTGTAGAACTTAGCTTTATAAGCTGCGTCCAAAACATAGGAATAACGGATATCGAAACAAATAAAGAAAATGTAATTGCAGCAGTAACGGCAATTGCGATGTCTTTAAACAGTTGACCTGCTTCTGATTCTAAAAATATTACAGGTAAAAAAACGGCTATTGTTGTTAATGCAGAGGCTACTAAAGCACCCCAAACTTCAACTGTTCCATCATGTGCTGCGTCAAATGGTTTTTTACCCATTTTTAAGTGCCTGTCAATATTTTCTAAAACAACGATAGCACTATCAAGCAGCATACCAACTGCAAAGGAAATACCCGCAAGAGAAATAGTGTTTAGACTTCTATCCATAATACTTAAGACAATAAAAGTAGCAACAATACTAATAGGAATAGCAGCTGATACAACTGCTGTTGGTAAAAATGAGCGTAAAAATAACAATAAAGTGATGATTGCTAATACTGCACCAATCGCAATGTTTTGTTGTACTAGATTTATAGCACCTTGAATATATCCTCTTTGATCATAGAACCATTCTAGGTGAATATCATGTTCTGGTAGTACATTCGCATTGAGATGTTTAAATACTTGTTCAACTCTGTTTGTAGTAGCCACAACATTAGCCGATGGATTCATTCTTACACCATATATAAGTGCTTTATTTAAACTTTCTCCACTCGATTGTAAAATATTTGCAACAACTTTTTCATATCCCTTTGATATTTCTGCTACATCACCTAAACGAATACTTTGTTGCCCATCATTAAAGAGTACCATCTGTTCAAGTTCTTCTATCGATGTAAATCTTGCAGATGTTCTTACACGGTACGTTCTTCTGTCAATATCCACAGTTCCTGCGGCAGTATCAACATTTTCGTTTTGAATAGCTGTTGCAACAGCATCAATTGTTAATCCATGAGCAGCTAATCTCTCTGGATATAGTTTAATATGAAGCTCATCTTTAGTCCCACCTGGAACAAAAATACTTGCAACCCCTTGCACTCTTTCAAACTGTTCTTTTACTTCGTTGTCTAGATATGTTAAATATGTATCTACATCTCTATCATTTCCCTTATTAACAACGAACCCTAGCCAGATAGTTGGAGATGCATTAGAACCTGCCGATTGAATAATAGGTTTTTGAACATTTTGGGGATAATTTTCAACTTGATTAAGTTTATTTGATACCTCTAAAAGAGCCTTATTCATATCAGTTCCAACTTCAAAAGTTAGAGTGATTTCTGAAAGATTATCAGATGCAGTTGCTTCATAGGCTAGTAAACCCGGAGTAGACTTTAATTGTTCTTCTTGTTTTTCAACAATGTCACGTTCAACTTCACTTGGAGTTGCTCCTGGCCATAAAGTGACAACTCCAATTTCTGGTTCTATAACATTTGGAGTAAGTTTGTATGGCAATTCGGTAAGAGAAACTATACCAAACATTAAAATTAATATTATACCAACAAAAACACTTACAGGTTTTTTTATAGATATATCAATAAGGTTCATTAATTGACCTTCTCAGTTACTAGCATATCGGGAAAAACTCTTTCATTTCCCTTTGTAATAACTTTCATATTTTCATATAAACCTTTTGCACTTATTGCTGCTTGATTGTGAGTGTAGTTTATTACCTTTACTGGAAACATTACCGCTTTATCATCAATAACTGAAAAAACTACAAAATTACCAAAACGTTTAATAACTGCATCACGAGGGACTAAAAGAGTTTTTTGCTTTTTCAAAGTGGGGATCTTTACGTCTATTCTCATACCTTCTATAAAGTTTTTTTGATTTTTTAACGATAACTTTATTGGAAATGTACGACTAGCTTTATTAGCAAGGGGTATAATACTCTTTACAGTAACTTCTATATCTTGATTACTAATTTGCGCTTGTAATTTTTGTTTTTTTGAAAGCGTTTGTAAAAATATACTTGGAACATTAATTCTAGCTTCTATACTCTTTGGATCGATGATAGTAAACACACTACTACCAACAGAAACCCATTCTCCAATATCAATATTTCGTTTTACAACAATAGCACTAAATGGTGCTTTTATTGTTTTCTTTTTTAATTGTATCTTCATTGATTTGAGCTCTGCTCTTTTAGCATCCACGGTAGAACTCAGTGCCTGTAATGTGTAAAATGTTGTATCATAACTACTTTGAGAGATACTATCTTTATCCAGTAAAGCCTGTGCACGCTCTAAATCTTTTTTTTGTTTCGTTTCTTCTGCTAGTAACGACGCAAGACTGGCTACTTGTACTTTTATATTCGCTTCGAAAACAGAACTCTCAAGTTTTAATAATACTTGAGCTTTGTTTACATGCTGTCCCTCTCTTACATACAACTTCTCAACTATACCTGAACTATCAGATGCTAAATTTGAATTTACATCATAATAGAGTGTACCTACATAGTTTTGCAAAGAGTTAGCAATCCCCTCTTTAACTTTGACAGTTGTAACTAAAGAAGCAGGTACTTTAGCATTCTTTGGTTCACTCGCTACTACGTTTAAAAACAACGCTATACTTAACAATATATATTTCATATGGAACTCTTCCTTATTTATCTTACTGGAAAGGTAACATACTCTATCTTAAATATAACTTTCCAGAAAGATATATATCTTTATAAGTATTGATATATTATAATTCCTTTATGAATGCCAATGAATTAAAAGTACATCTTAATAATAATGATATATGCAGTACAAGTGAGATAGGCCATGTTACATTACCCCTCCTTATGCTTTCACAAAGACTTTTTAGTCAAATAGGAAACCTTCTATCAGTAAAATATAATCTCTCCAATAGTGAACTAGATGTATTAGCATCTTTACACTCTGCCAAAGATGAAAACCATACACTTACACCTACAAGACTCTATGAAAGACTTTTTTTTTCTTCTGGTGGTATGACTAAAGTTTTAAAAAAGTTAGAAACGAAAAAGTTCATCAATAGAATTACAAACAAAGATGACAAAAGAAGTAAGATGGTTCAATTAACTAAAGATGGTAAAATAATTTTAGAAGAATCTTTACCAGATGTAATTGAATTAGAAGAAGCAATTTTTAGTGACCTTGATTCACAAGACAGAAAACATTTATCTAGTCTATTATTCAAAGTTCTTGACTAATGAAAGGAATTACATATGCGTCTTAGTTTTAGATTGAAACATCATTTTTTCAGTGCCTTTCGTGAATTTTTTGTTCACCATCATGGTTCTTTAGAGTTTCGGGCTAAAGTATTCGCATTGATGATTGCAGTTAATCCAGACTCTACTGCAGAAAGCTATATTATAATTAAAAATATTGGTTTAGAAATTTACAAAAATGATGAAGAAAGAGCAAATCTTCTTATGATGACAACAAAAGAAAATGTCAATAAAGTAAAAGAAAATAACGGCCTAGATATAGATATATTAGTTGCTAGTATACAAAAGGATTTAAAAATTATTCCAAGGTATGCGAAAAAAATAGATAAAGATGAGCTAGAGAAACTACTTCCTCTAACTTTTGATGAAGATACCATCTCATATCAAGAAAATATCTTAGAGTTTCTAGTAACCCTAAAAGAAGATACCTTAAACAAAAAAGAAAAACAAATAGCTAAAGATGAAAAAACTTTTCATTCTCAATTTGCGTCGTAAATATTAAAGAGAGAATTTTTCTTTATCAAAAAAACTCTCCACTGAAATATTTTTAAATGCAGCATTTAAAGATGTAAATAGCTGAGGGAAATCTTCTTCCATTTTTGCTAATTTTATTTTCATATCTGCACGAGCATGTGGCATCTTCACATCAAATCTCATTGCAGGACATGCTTCATCACCAATAGCCGCAATATCATTCTCATCAACAAAAGCACGAAGTTGACGCTCGCGCATCTGTATAAGTGGACGAATTACAATAAGTCCATTTTCAGCTTTATATTTTGGAGCTAAGCATCGCATCTGGCCATTGTATATGAAATTCATAAAAAAGCTCTCAGCAGCATCATCCATATGATGGCCAAGGGCAACTTTATTACATCCATTATCTTGTGCTGCTGTGTAGAGATAACCTCTTCTCATACGAGAGAAAAAACTACAAAAAGAAGAGTTCTTCCTAATTTTTTCTTTTGCCAAATCATATACTTTTGTATCTACTGTTATATGAGGAATATCATATTCTTCACAGTGTTGGTGAAGTGCATCATAATTTTCACCCATCCCATAAGAAATAGTTACTGCGACAAATTCAAATTTAAAGGGTGCTCTACGTTGTTGTTCTTTCATAGCATGAATCATAGTTAACGAATCTTTGCCACCACTAAGTCCAACAAGAATCTTATCACCCTCTTCTATAAGTTCAAACTCAGCATTTGTTTTACCAAGTTTAGACATTATTTTTTTTGAGAGTTTTACTGAACTTTTATTCAACAATTTTATCTACCATTTTCATAATAAATTCCGCTGATATAATTGCACTTGATTCCATAAATTCATCAAATGAAAAACTTGCATCCGTATCAGCAGTATCACTGATTGCACGAAGGATGAAGAATGGTATGCCTAAAGATTTACAAACAACGGCAACAGAACCACCTTCCATCTCTAAAGCATCTGCATTAAAGTGCTTGACAATATTTTCTTTTATTTTTTCATCATGAACAAACTGATCACCAGTTGCTATGACACCTTCTGAAACAGTTTTTCCAAGTTCTGCTGCTACTTGTTTAGATAAAGCTATTAAGTCTTTGTCTGCATCAACAAACACACTTCCTCCTGGTACAAAACCCATAGGGTGTCCAAAAGCTGTAATGTCTAAATCGTGTTGTGATAATTTAGTTGCTACAATTAAGTCTCCAATCTTAAGGTTTGGATTAATCCCACCTGCTACGCCAGAAAAAAGTAACTTGTCACAATTAAAATGTTGAACCATTGTTGAAGCAGTTAACGTCGAAAAAACTTTACCAATTTTTGAATAGGCTACAACTATATCAACACCCTTATATGATGCTTCATAGTATTCATTATCTGCATATTTTGTAGTTTTATATTCGCCTAATTTTTCTAAAATTGGTGCTACTTCTTCAGGCATAGCTCCCATAATTGCAATTTTCACATTAAATCCTTTATATCTCTATTGTTTTAATTATCTCTTTATAATGATCTAGTTTACCTAGTACTTCACCACTTTCATTCAACACACAACTTCCACCCCAAAAACCCAAACCATCTTCAAAACCTACACGATTAACAAAAATAAGCTTTGAAGAACATTCTAGAGATACTAGTTTAATAATTTGCATCCATTTATTTTCAATCTCTAAACCATCATCTAAGAATCCACGTGCAGGTGAAGCTACTAAGGCAATAATCATATCTGGATTCTCTGCTATTAAATCACGATGTACTGATTCATGCCATAAGTCTTCGCACACTAACATTGAAACTTTTCCATACTTTGTTGTAAAACTTTCAAAAATATTTCCAGCTTCAAAATAACGAGCTTCTTCGAACATTCCATAATTTGGAAGATGCACCTTATAATGTGTACTTAAAAGTTTCCCTTGAGAGAAATATAAAGCAGAATTTCGAAACTTATTTGAATCTCTTAGTGCTCCACCAATAACAATATCAATAGATGTACTTAAGCATTCTAGTTCATGAAGCTCTTCAATATTCCAAGCATCTTCATAGAGTTTATCTTGAAGTAAGTAACCATTTAAGGATAATTCTGGGAAAACAATAAGATCACTAGCACCGATAGAGTCTTTTATAGTTTGAATAACTGAAGAAAGATTAGAACGACTTAATTTTGGAGCCGTTTGTGCTAGTGTAATTCTCATTTTAGTTACAAATTTCCTCTGTAACTTTAGCTAAAGATGCCATATTCGAGATGTTTAGTGTAGTAAGTTCTTTCACAATTCTACGGTTAAGACCTTTAAGTACTGAACCATTCCCGAATTCTATTGCAATATCTACATCTGCTGCAATTGCTAAAATAGACTGTTTATATTTAACAGGTTTAACAAGTTGATCTCTTAAAAGTGCAATTGCATCTAATTTTGTATTATAAGGCTTTGTAGTTACATTAGAGATTATAGGAGCTGTAAACTCATCTTTAACCATAGTAGACATTATCTCAGCTAATGGATCCTGTGCAGGTTCTAAAATCTCACAATGTGATGCAACGGACATATTTAAAAGAAGTGCACGTTTTGCACCAGCATCTTTAAACGTTTGCTCTAAAGAGATTAAATCTGTTTTCATACCTGCAACAACTAATTGACCATCTTGATTATAATTTGCTGGCCAAACTTTTTTTCCCTGGGACTGAGCATCTGAACACACTTTCTCAACTGACGCATCATCAAGACCAACAATTGCCATCATACCAGCTTCTATAGTATCACATGCACTTTGCATTAACGAGCCACGCTTATAAACTAATTCAACTGCATCAACATAATTAATCGCACCACTTGCACATAATGCCGAAAATTCGCCAAGAGAATGACCTAAAAATAATTCAGCCTCCGTATCAGGGCAAGCATTTTTAAAAAGTTTATATGCAATCATTTGTACTAATAAAATTGCAGGTTGTGTGTATGCAGTCTGACTTAGTTTTTCATTTTCTTCAAAAATTAATTCTTTAAAATCTACACCTATTCTCTCTGAAGCTTTATCAAACATTTCTTTAGCTAAATCTGAATTGTTATAAAAATCTTGACCCATGCCTACTGCTTGAGAACCTTGACCTGAAAATATCATTGCTATTTTTGACATATTTTTTCCTATTTTGCTAACATCCACTCTTTAGCCGAAGGCTATAAGTAGAGTTTTGGTACTTCGTCTTCGAAGTTTACCTTAATCCCATAGGGGAAACTATAAATATTTCTTATTATCTGCTATTTTTTTTCTTAGTGTATTTCTATTCAAGCCTAGCTTATCAGATAATTTAAGTTGAGACTTAAACTTACTCAATCCAACTTTAATTAATGGCACTTCATAGAGGTATAGAAAATTCCTGTAGTCGCTATTAGAACCAAGCTTATCACTTAAATAGTTTTCTATAATAACCATTAGTTCTGTATCTTTAATATCTTGTAAAAGATAATTTATCATTACTTGTCTTTTTAAAGAAGCAGAATTTTCACTTACGTCTGGCACAAAATTCAACATATTAAACTCAGTTTCTACTCCAAATAACTTTGAAGCTTCCTGTGAAAATATGTCAATTAAAGCCCTAACGTCTTCAGGTCTCTCAGACAACGAAGGTATAGAAAATTTTACTGAAAAAAGATCATCTAAGATTTCATGCTCAAGATAATTTTTGGATGTAGCAATTACTCGAACATCATTTGAATGTATAGAATCAAGAAGTACATTTAAGTTGGGTGAAGTATGAAGGTTAGTTATAATGATTTGACTCACGCTATTGAGCGCAGTAATAGAAGCATCAAAGTCTGAAGCATCTACTACATTTGCATTTGGAAGTATATAAGAAGCTAAACTTTTTTTTCCAACACCATCTTCACCCGTAATAAGTGAATTAACATTGAGTGTTTTTAAAAGAGTCGCCGTTTTAAATGCCTCTTTAGAAGCATTTGAAAGACTTATAAAATTAGTGACAACCACACCCTGTACCACAACTTTCTCCACTTTCTTCTTGTTTATTTTCAGCAGGAATTCCGGTCATAGCTTCTTCAGCAGAAGCATCTCTTACACTATTTACTGTAACAGTAAACATTAATGCTTTGCCAGCTAAAGGATGGTTGAAATCAATTATAATAGTTTCTTCAGCAATCTCTTTAACAGTAACTTGTACAGTACCACCATCTTCACCTTGACCATAAAGTGTCATACCAAGTTCTAAATCTATACCTGAGAATTGATCTTTTGGAACTTCTTGAGTAGCATCCTCATCTAGTTCACCATACGCATTAGCAGGTTCAACAAGAACATCGCCTTTCTCGCCAGTAGCCATATTTATTATGCCATCTTCTAGACCTTTGATAATTTGACCCTTACCAAACATAAATACTAATGGTGCTCCGCCAACGTTACTGTCTACAACAGTTTCTCCATCACGAACTTCGTACTCGATTGATACAATTTGATTTGCTTCGATTGCCATTTGACTAAACCTTTATATAATTTTATAGCTTGAATTTTATCATAAAATATTTAAATAAAACTAAGTGAAATCACTTTTACTAAAGAGCTAATAAATTTTCTTTAGCACGCTTTGCTTCAGTGGAATTTGGATACTTCACTAAAATCGCATTATAAAATACTTTTGCATTTTTTTTGTCATTTGTTTTTTCCATAGATATTGCAGTATGTAACAATAGCTCAGGCATATAAGATGCTTTTGAATACAGCGATGTACTTTTTTTATAATAAGAAATTGCTTCGGAATAATTTTTACGTTTAAACTTCATTTGTCCAATCATAAAGTGTGAATTTGCCGGTTTATAATTCTTTGTTATAAGGTGGCTATAGTATTCAATACCTTTTGTATAATACTGTTTATTATAAAAAGCTTCTGCCTGATCTGCAACTTCACCATTAGTCATTTTATCTAAACTACTTGTTTTGAGTTTTGTTTTAGATTTAAATTCTTTTGCTACTAAGCTTTTAAATTCATTTACACTGTTTACAAGCTCATTAAACTCTATCTTCGTTACATACGTCGTATTTATTGTATCAATTAACTTACTTAATTCTTGAGCCAATAGAAGATTTTTTGCTATTGCTTGAGCATTTTTTTCACTAAGTTGTGAATTCAATTCTACAGACTGGCCTAATCTTTTTTCATACTCGTCTGCATTAAGTAAATCTTTTGTAGCTTTTTCTTCTAGTAATCCGAGAGATCTTTTGTTATATTGAGACTTTCTACTTAAACTCTCAACTATACTTTGTAATCCATCTATACGCTCTCTTATAGAATCAACTTCATTTGCTTGATTATTGCTTTTTAATACTACCTTTTTAAGTGCATGTTTATTTTTTAAAACATTTTGTTCACTAGAAGTAAGGCCATACGGGTTTGGACTGTCTAAGTTGCCTGCACCAAACGCTGAGGGTTCGGCTGCAACTAATAAAGAAATACTAGCTACACATAGTGTAGCTAAAAGTGATTTCAGCATGAATTATGGAAGAAGTTTAAAATCTACGCGACGGTTATTTGCCCAACATTCCTGAGTTTTATCACTACATGATGGATTACTCTCGCCATATGACACCATTGTAATTTTACTAGCATCAACACCGTTTGCAATTAATGCTTTCTTTACAGAGTCAGCACGCTTAAGGCCTAATGCGAAGTTATACTCATCACTACCCCACTCATCACAGTTACCTTCTAATTTAATATTGTACTTGCTAACTGCAGTTTTTGCAGCATCAGAATCATTTGTAACTTTACTTTGCATTGCAGGTGTCACAGTAAATTGGTCAAATTCAAAATAAACAGAACCTAATTTACCTTCCATAACTGACATGCTATCAATACCTGTATTGCCTGAGCTTATTAGACTATTAGCAGCTGGTACAGTTTCTGTATTTACACCTTCTACTTCTTGTGCATTCGTGCTAGCATTCGTAGTTGCATTTGTTCCAGTTGCATCTGGGTTTTTTGAGCTACATCCACTAAAAATTAAAAGTGCTGTTACAACACTAGAAAGTACGATACTTTTCATATTACATTTCCTCTATCATTTTAAAATTTGAAATATTATAGCAGATTAAAAGCTAATATAAAAGTTTTAAATTTACTTATACACTTCATTTATCTTGTTTATACTACTTTTACCAATCCATTGCTTGTACTTTTCCATACTTAAGTGGAAAAAGGTAGTTTTTATTATGATTTAATCTAATGATTCCAATTGAGCTCTGGGCTTTATAATTCTTAATAAAAAGGATAGCATCCCCATCTCTAGAAAACCTAGGAAATTCATTTACTCCAGTAGCAGTAAGTCTTCGAATAAAATCTGTTTTAGTAGAAATCAAATGAAGATTAAATGTATTTCGGGAAAATGCATTTGAACTTTCTCTTGCTTTATATACCACATACTCATTATGAGCACTACATGCTGCATTGCTTTTACCATAGTAAATAACTTGTTCAACATCACCGCTTCCTATCTTAGTAGTAAAAATATTAGGGTATCCTAATCTATTAGAAATAAACACAATATTTTCATTATCAGTAAATTGACCACTCACGTCAATACCAGAATATTTTGTTACTCGAGAATACTTTTTAGTTTCAACATCATAAAGGTATATATCGGATTGTCCATTTGGGGCCATAGTAAGGAGAAGTTTTTTAGAGTCATTACTCACATCTGAACAAATCATCATACCATCAGACTTCAAAATATCTTCCGTTTTAGCCGTTTTAATATCAACTTTTTTAAGTACTGGTTTTGCTCCGTCCAAAGAAGTATAATAAAACTTTGTTTGTGCTTTATTTGCCCACTTAGGAAATACATTAAATCCACCATTAACAACTACATGTTGATATGTTAAAGTATAATCCGAGATTACAAGCTCACTTTTCATTGGTGCTACTATACGAGAAAATATTACTTTTCTCTTCATCCATGCAACCGATGGTTCACCCATAAATTCATTTATATCATAAGCCATTGCATGAGATATAAACATATAAAAATCTTTCTTTTTAATTTTATAGTTTTTATTCATAACCTCTACAGAATCTTTAAGAAGTTTCATTTTTGTATTGAAATAGCCATTATCATCTTCAAAGATACTATATCGAAGCACATATTTCATATCTATATTTTCAACAACAACATCACTTGCATCATAATCTATGGTTCTATAATGTCTATCCACATTAAATATAGAAACTACATTTAAATCTGCTATAAGAGATTTAAAAAATCTCAATTTAAAAGTATCATTATATGATGTAGAAGATTCTTCTACTGCTATAGATGGAAGAGATTCAACTTTTTTGATAACTTCAATCGTAGCATCATAAGTAAATGCTAATGAAAAAGCAAACAGTAAAGTAATTATTATTTTCAAAGTATGTCCTTTTATTTATCTGATATTAATGGTATTTTCATAGTAGTAGATTTATTATTAGGATTAATTGGGAAAATCACACCTAATAATCTATTTTTAATCTTATCACTTTCTTTGTTTAAGCCTTGATTTGGAGAGTATGTTAAAACTCTAAAATCAATCAGCCTACCAATTGCACTTAACTCAATTACAGCTATAACCTTATAACCTTCTGAGTTAGCTGGTGGTTCAAAGTTTCTATAAACAATTGCCTGAATTTTAGCTAAATATTCATTAACTTCATCAGCACTAGAACTCGTTTTACTTTGTGTATCCGTAACAGTAGCTTCAGTATTATTTATATTTTTCTCTACAAGCTGAACTTCATTATTTTCAGAAGTTTTTATCTTTTTTTGAATACGTTCTAATCGTTTATTATCAATTTTTTTTATTACTTTTTTCTTAAGCTTAATATCTTTAGTCCATACATCAGAGAAAAGATCCCCTATGTCTACCTCTTTAACTTCCTCAACTGCTTGAGGTTCTTCTTTTACTGCTACAGCTTCTTTAATAATTTTCTTTGTTGGAATATTTATAATTTCAAGTGAAACAGAAATAAAATCATCTTTTTTGAGGGCATATGTATTCATTTTTGATGCAGAAAACATCAT
>NZ_JBLHOE010000079.1:0-13627 GCF_047622445.1 Sulfurimonas sp. | reverse complement strand
CTTCTACTTGAAGTCGTCGTAACTCGGTTTTAAAACTGAGTGTCAATGTTTGTGGATGGGAATTATAGGGCGTAGTAGCTTAGTATTCGCTTAATGTTATGAAGAGTTTGGAAATAATTATTGGATATGTGTATAGCCTGTTTCCGGCTCTATTAATATAACACTAGATTCGCTTCCATTTGATAGTGTAATTTCGCATGTAGTTTGTATATATCTTAAATCAGTTACGCTATCTTCACCACTTATATTTCCTCTAATTGGTCGTCCTAAATGGTCAAACGCAATTCGCATACTTCCACTTATACGACATGAATTACTAAAGGAAATATTATTGATACCATAAGTATTTCCTAAATTTGCTTCTTGTAGTAAGCGTGGATCATCATAATTTATATTTACAACTCCCCCATTTATAAGTAAACCAGTTAATGGATCTACTGCGCATTCGTCAACTTCAGGGTGAGAGGTATGTCCACCAATCCAATCAGAAAATATTACATATGCTGGTACATTATTAGATGTACTAGTATCATTTGTAAATCTAATTTGCCACAATTCTTTATGCCACCCTGAATCAGTCCTATCAAACCTATCGTCCATCATAGCTAAATGTTGTGTATATCTAATATGCGAGACTAGTTGTATTGCAGCTTCTCTAACAGGATTTGTTTGTATTTTTGGGATTATAGCGACTATTAGTATTCCAATAATTATAATTATAAATACTAATTCTAATAATGTGAATGCTTTTTTCATATGTATACCTATAGTAATAGTTAATTATCAAGTATATCTAAAAGTAGGAAAATTTAAAAGAAGAAAAACTTTAAGGAGCTATAAGTCCTTAAAGTTTAGAAAATTATTTGATCTCTTCTGCCATTTGCACGTCATAAAGTACATCATCCATTGGATGTCTGTACATTGGCATTGCAAGACGTTTTTCATCAAGAATATGCCCGATGAAACCGATTGACCTACCAACGATAAAGAATGCGTTTAGAGTACCAGAAGCTATGAAATCATTGATCTCTTCTTCTGTATAACCTAATGCTCTCCACATATCAACCATTAAGATACCAATAGTACCATCAACGTTAAGGATAAGATTTTCTTTCTTAGATGTAGTAAGAGCTTCAACAGTTCTTGCATAATCTAAAAGTGGAGTTGATGGAAAATGCTCAGCAGCATAATTCATCAAACCAGTTACACGTAAGTCTGGGTTTTTAAGAGACTTAATACGGTGGCCAATACCTGGAATTGGAATACCTTGCTTCTTCATATAACCTAAGAACTCTTTTGGAGATAAATTATTGTCATCAGCATACTTAAAGTGCTCAGCAGCACCATCAATAGCACCACCAAATCTTGGGCCAATTGTTAATAAACCAGTTACAAGTGATTCAACAACTGACTTACCAGCTCTTGCAGTTACTTTTGCATTGTGCGCACCAGAAACAGCAGGACCATGATCAGCAACGGTTTTCATTACAGTTTCAATAAAGTCTGTAGCCCATTTTGGATACTGTTTTTTGAACCATAATAATGATACAACATCACCTATTCCTTTACCAGTATCTGGAGTAGCAACACTTGAAATTGGGAAACCAGCGTAAGTACATTCTTCTCCTCTATCATCAGAAATAGTACAGATAAATTCTTTACTTCTTCTGACGGTAGGACAAGTACTCATCTCTGGCTCAGGAATATCAGCTAACTTCATACCTTCAAATACATCTTTAATCATTCCGGGTAGTTCGTTGAATGAATTAGGTACGTGAATACCAGCTTCTCTCATTGCATTGTTTTTATATTCAGCAGTTTCTGACTCAGCATTTGCCGAAGCACCTGCATGACCGAATTGAACACCAGAATCATAATACTTAGCAATTGTACCAATACACCAAGCAACAACTGGTTTAGTAATAGCGCCTGACTTAATTGCTTCGATTACTTTGTATTCTTCAGTACCACCAACTTCACCAAGAAGAATCATGTACTTAACAGCTGGATTTTTTTCCATTCTCAGCATATTATCAATGAAAACTGACCCAACAAATCTGTCACCACCAATAGCAACACCCTCTGCAATCCCATCAGCATTGATAGAGATAATGTTAGAAAGTTCATTAAATAAACCACCTGAACGAGTTACAAGTCCACAAGAACCAGCACGGTGAAGTTTAGAGTTAACAATGTTAGTAATAGTACCACCAATATTAGCAACTTTGAATGCACCTGGTGTAATAGCACCCACAGTCGCAGGACCAATGATAGTTACATTTTTCTCACGAGCAGTTTGGTTCATACCACGAGCTAAACGCTCAGGAATACCTTCAGCAGTAATCATCATTGATGAAAAACCACCAATTTCTAATGCTTCCATCGTTACATCATATGCAGTTCTAAACGATGCAAAGTTTAAAAGTACATCAGCTTGTGGCTGAGCTTTTTTTGCTGCTGCAGTCGTTTTGAAAAGAGGAATCATAATTTCTTCTGGACCGAAGAAGAATTTCTCAAATTTGTTTCCG
Organism: Sulfurimonas sp.; assembly: GCF_047622445.1. Lineage (GTDB taxonomy): Bacteria > Campylobacterota > Campylobacteria > Campylobacterales > Sulfurimonadaceae > Sulfurimonas. The sequence continues at coordinate 11,099 of NZ_JBLHOE010000079.1, read as the reverse complement.
CTTGTAGGTGCAACAATTGCAGCTACTGATGGAGTTTCTCTTTGAATAGTATAATCATAATCTAGCATTCTTTGAATAGCAGTTGTGTTGTTATTCCAAAAAATTGCTTGTGTGTCTTTTGTATATAGTTGTTCCATTATTTCTCCTTACTTCTCTAGTGCCATACGAACGATGTCAGTAACATGCGTTTCAGGACCATAAACTTCAATGTATAAACCTAATCTATCAGCAGCTTCTTTCATGTCAGCAAGACCTTTTTCATAGTTTGGTCCACCACGTCTTACATAGATTTTAAGATCAACTGCTTTCATTTTATCAGCATATACATCAAATGCTTGAATGATACCTGTAAATGTTTTGGCAACATCAGTAAAGTTAGCGATAGCTCCACCAATAATCATAACCTTACCACGACCTTGAGCATCAGGTTCTCTTGTCATTAAGTCAAGTAATGTCTCAGCATAGAACTTAGTTTCACCAGTAGTTGGACCACCAGAATATTCACCATAGTTAGCTAAATCATCGATGCCAGCCATATCAGCGATAGTATCAGCATAAACAACTGAAGCACCACCACCGGCAACCATAGTCCAGATTCTAGCTTCTGGTTTAAGTAAAGTAAGCTTTAATGAAGCACCAGTTTTAGCATCAGCTTCTTCAATAGCTTCAACTTCCGGAGATTTAGATTCCATACCAAAGGCAGTAGGGTATTCAACACTACCCCACTCGTCAACCATCATAAATCCAGCTGTATCATCAAGTTTAGCAACCATATCTAAAAGCTCGATTTTATTGCCTTGCATAACAAAAGGATTAATTTCAAGGTATGCAAAGTTTAACTCACGATATGCTTTAAAGAAACCAACACAAAATTCAGCAAATTGAGCTTTATCTTTTTCTGCAACATCTGCAGGTACGTTAGTTCTTATTTTATATGCGATATCTTCTTCAGTTGCTGTAATTGGGAATGCTAGCTCTGTAACTTTTTCATCCCAACCCTCTTCAACTTCCATTCCACCTTCAGCAGACATATAGATTACATCATTATCACCAACACAGGTAGCAGATACATAATACTCTTCAGCTTGTTCATGTGGAGTAAATGGCTCAACAACGAAGTGAGTTAATCTATCTGTACTTGGTTCACCAGTAGGAGTGTCTCCATCAAATGAAAAGTATACAGATTGATCTTCACTTGCTTTTTCACCAATCCATGAAGCAGCTTTAGCTAATTTAACATCACCTGGTTTAGCATCTTTAAAAAGTACTAAACCATTTTTACCACGCTTACCAAATAACATATCTGGTTTTGCAACTAATGTTTTTTCATTTAACCAAGATGCAGTTTTTGCTGCCTCAATTAGTTCTGATCCGTTTTGAACCATAACTGTTTCGTATGCATAAGTAAAATCTGGAAAGTATTTATCCCAGTGCTTTGCTAAAATGGATTTAGCATCATATTCTCGTATCGCTTTTTGAGCCATAGAAACTCCCTATTTTGATATTTGGGATGTATTTTAGCATATATCACTTTACAAGTGTCTTCTATTTATACTTAATATAAGATAGCTTTACAGAGTGTTTAGATTTGTAACAATTGCTTTATATATTGGTCTATACTTGTAACTAATAGTTACATAGTCCTCACCTTTTACATCTAGGTTTTTTTCTATAAGTAGATTTTCAGTGCATGAAGTAATACCATAAAACTTTAATCTGTTACCCATTGTGTCCTGAGTTGTAACACAATATATATCTCTACTTTTTAACTCTTGGGCTAATTCTTTTGCTATATGCATTTTTCTAGCAAAATGCTTTTGTGGTTTTTCAATCACTAAATAGAGTTCTCTGTTAAATAATACAAAAATAAAATTTACCGATAAAAATAATGCGGATAAGCCAAATATGATTTTATACCTTGTTCTAAACATTTTTAAGCGTACTCTGTATGCTGCATAAAAACTCTGAGCAGCTAGCGGTAAAGCAACAATAAGATAGGGAGCAAAATCCTCGATATAAATATTTTGCCGAAATGATAAAAGAAGTGATATCAATAATGGTATAGTTGAAATGAACCACAAAACATTCATCTCTTTAGATAAGAACCTTCTATAGAGTACATAAAATATATAGGTGAATATTATCGGAGTAAATATTGCTGAGTATAAGCCAACTGTATCAATTAAATGACCTTCTGGTGATCCTTCTGTGGTAATGCCATAAAAATATATGGACGTAATCAAAAATGACATATTGGCAAACAGATAAGCTTTATTTTTGATGTATATAGAGTAGACAACTAAACTAATAAATAGATAAATAAAAACACCATCTACAAGTGAAAATACTAAGAGTATTGGATATGTGTGTGGTATTGAGAAGTTCTCATATACATATACGTATAGTAATAAGCCAAGTATAATAAGTCCTGCGCTATCCACGAGTAAAGCAGAACTTAATACTCCTGGTAAAAGAATAAAAATTAGTAATAGCCATATTCTATTTTTCTGATCTGCTAAATAGTTATCTGAAATTTTATACATTAAAATTACACTTAATAAATGAAAAAAAATCATTGGAATTCTTAAGCTTAAATCATTCTGTCCAAAAAAGCTTAATGATAAGTTTTCTATAAACTGTATAGAGGAAAAATCTCCATACAAAAGTGCAGCTTCATGACTAGAAATCGACAATGAAGATGTTTGAAAAAGGAGGATGAGTACATCTATACTTATTATACTAAGTAAGATGATTTTATGCATCATAATTTTAGAAAGTTCCCTATAATTTCATGTCCATGTTCACTCATAATTGATTCAGGGTGAAACTGTACACCATATATATCTTTGTTCTTAATTTTTAATGCCATTATCTCATCGTCATCTGCACTGAATGCTGTTGGCTCTATAATCTCTGGAAGATTCTTTTTATCAACTATCAAAGAATGATACCTAGTCGCAATAAACTCACGCGGTAAATCTTTAAATATTTCACATTCCCCTACTCGGTTCATTGTAGAAGTTTTACCATGCATCATATTTGTAGCTCTTACAACATCTCCACCGAAAACTTGAGCAATACTTTGATGACCTAAGCAAATCCCTAAAATCGGTAATTTGTCTGCAAAATACTCTATAACATCAAGTGTTACACCGGCTTCATCTGGTGAAGCAGGCCCAGGTGAAATAATAATTTTTTCAGGAGAAAGCTTTTCAATCTCAGCTACACTCATCTCATCATTTCTAATGATTTTTAAATCAGCCCCTAATTCTCTACAATACTGCACTATATTGTATGTAAAACTGTCATAGTTATCAATCATTACTATCAAAATTCATCCTAATTATTTTTCTAAAGAAAGTATATCTTTTTAGAGCTTAACTTTGAATCTGTTTTTTATTTGTTAATTGCTGTAAATAATTTGAAATATTAATTAAAGAAAATGTCACTAAAAATATCATAAGTCCTGGAAAAAAACTAACCCACCATGCAATTTCAACTACATCTTTACCCGCACTAAGAATTGTACCCCAACTCATTTGTGGTGCAACAATCCCAAGCCCTAAAAAACTAAGCCCCGACTCGGCAAGTATAGCCCCACCCACTCCAAAAGTGAAACTTACAAAATATATAGGAGCCAAAATTGGAGCATAATATTTAAATAAAATTTTCAGTTTAGCAACATTAGCAATATTAAGTATTTTAATGTAAGGTTGTGAAGTGATTTTAAAACTCTCTGCACGGATAAGTCTTGCCGTTGTCATCCAACCGGTAATAGATATAATAACTATTAGAACCCAAGCAGACGCATTTACATAACTAACTAATGCTAATAGCAAAAAGAATGTTGGAAATGTTAAAAATAAGTCAACTGTAACAATAAAAGCTTTATCTACAGTCCCTCTAAAATAACCTGCAACAGAACCTAAAAGCAAGCCAATAACAGAAGCAATAAATGCACTTCCAACACCGATAATCAATGAAACTTTTCCACCTTCCATAAGACGAGCTAAAATATCACGACCTAATCTATCTGTACCAAGATAATGATAAACTGACGGTGGAGTGAGAATAGATTCACCATTTAAGGTATATGCATCAACACCATAAATATACAAGCCGAAAAATGAAAATACAAATATCAAAAGTAAAATAAATATACTAAAAACTGGCATTTATATTATTCTATAAATTATTGTTTGATGCCAAGAAGTGTTTGCATCATTTGATCGATTGTCGTAATAACTTTTGCAGCCGCACCGTATGAAGTTTGATATTTAATTAAATTTGTCATTTCTTCATCAATACTTACTTTTGAAACAGAAAAGTATTCCATCTCTACTGCATTAAATTGCGTACTTATTGTTTCATTTCTTGATATAGCAGAATTTGTAGCGATACCAACGTCTGTAGCTATAATATCAAACATTTCATAGGCAGACGTTTCATAACTAGTAGGACCAACTTTAAAATCTAAGTTTTCATACTGCTGTTGTACCATGTCTAACGCCAATCTACTATCTCCAGCAATTGGAGTATAGCCCGCTCGAACAGCTGTTGGATTTGCTTTAAGAGCTGCATTAATATTAATATCACTCGCATCTTTTCCATCAAAGAACCTACTCATACCTAATGCACCGGCAAAATTAGTTCCAGATGCAAATTTATCATCACTAAGAGAATCTTCGATTGCAAACGTGTAACCTTGAGATTCTTTTAATGGGTCCAAGGTAAATTCTACAGCATTTTCACCACTTGCAAATGTAGCCCAATTAAAACGTAAATAATCATCTATATCATTATTTGCATTTCCATCATCATTATCATCAAGCTGTTGAATCATCTGACCTTCGATTGAATTTGAACCACTAGTCCCTGTCATTGTAGTTGCAACGTTAATATCTATAGCTCTTGAAGATACTTTGTTGCCATCTATATCATAAATAACAAGATTAAAAGAACCTTCTTTAATGTTAAAATTAGAAGATAGAAGTGCATCTGTAGGACTTAAGTTTAGAGTATTTGAATCCATCCTTGTTGTTGCACTTGAAGCATAAAGATTATTTGTAGACTCTATTAAACCTGCTGCAAAACCATCAAGCTGAGCAATTGTATTTTGAAGTATTCCATCTTTAGGAACACCACTTGTACTATCAATCGTACCACCTCGAAGGTCTAATATAGCACCAAGTTTACCTCCATTAATATTCTCTTCCATAGGGATTAAAACACCATCTTGTCTCTCATAAGAGATTTCATAAAAACCAGAAGCATTTTTATCATTTGAAACATGTAAAGGATGATATGAGTTTCCGTCAACAATGTTAAAACCATTAATACTCACTGAATAACTACCCGTTTTCATATTCGATGAAGTATCTATTTGAATATTTGACTCTATTTGTCCATAGTTTGCTTGAGCACCTATTAAGCGTGCTAAGTCTCTTTCTATAGTATTTCTTTTATCTCTCAAATCATTAGCGTCATAAAGTTTACCTGACTCTGCTGTATCTATAGATTTATTTAAATCTGCTAATTTTTCTGCAAGTGAATTTACTTCATTAATATTTACTTCAATTTGATTATTTAATTGAGATTGTTGCTCTGTAACCTGAGCTTTTGTTGCATGTATATGATTAGATAATATCTCTGCTTGTTTTGTTAAAGCTAATTTAATGGCGCCATTATCAGGATTATCTGCAAATGTTTGCCACATATTATAATATTCTTGTAAATCAGCTTTAATCCCTACTTCATCAATTTCTGGAAAATATGTCGACAACTGTTCTAAATTTGTTTTTTCAAAATCCGAATATTCTTTTTTTGCATAGGTATCTGTATATCTATCAAAAACAAAATTATCAAAAACTCTTTTAATTGTTTGAATTTCAACACCATTACCAACTTGTCCAGGATTAGCTGCAATAGGTGTTGCATTTGTAGCTATAACACGTTGACGTGTGTATCCATCAGTTTCAGCATTCGCAATATTATGTCCCGTTGTATTGATACCAACTTGTGCAGCATTTAAGCCTGAGTATCCGATATGAAGGGCATTAAATATAGAAGCCATTTTATACTCTCACTTCCAATATAGCTGCATTCTTTGATGCTACTTTATTATAACCTTGCATTTCTGTAGGAACAATTCTTTCTAAAAATGAATTATATAAATTACTTACTATGAGTACAAATTTCGCGTACCTTTTGTTAACATCTCTAAGATTAGATAACTCTAGTTTCAAGTCATCAAGAGCTTTATGCTGCTCTTTATTGAGTAATTCTGGAAGGTCTTTATTGGGTTGTGTTGTCATTAGTTTAGAAATCTCATGATCTATCATAGCTTTTTTCGATTCAAAACCTTTAAGTTTTTCCTCTTTAAGCGATAATCTCTCAAATTGTTGATCATTTTTAGCTTCTTGTATATCAACTATATCAGATTCTGTGATGCTAATTAAATCCCTAAGGTCTTGTAAAGCACCTTGTAAGTGATGAGACAACATAATCTTTCCCCTATTTAGTATTATTGTCTACAATAACTCATCAGCTATTTTTTCTGAGAGTGCTTGTAGGTTAACTTTATATTCACCAGATTCAAGAGCTTCTTTCATCTGTTGAACTTTACTCATATCTCCTTGTGAAGATACAGTTGGTCCTGCTTTTTTACTAAGCTCTTTGTTTTCAGAAGAGTTGTTAGTATAGGCATTGCGTATGTTCCCGCTATTAGCCTGTGAAATCATAATTTATCCTTTATTACTCAAGAGAGTTTCTCTGTATATAACTATATCGACAACTTCCTAAATAAATTAAGTTTTTACTGTGATTTTTCACTTAAATAATCATATAACATCTGTGAAAATCCAAAGCCTCCTGCACTAGCTTTACTTAGCTCATCTCTATACATTGACTTGTAAATTTTATCTCCAGGATCATTCTGTTCTGAAAAAAGATTTTTTTCATCTTTAGCTGCATTATCCATAATCATTTTTACAATCACTGCCTCAAAAGCATCTGTTTGCTCTTTTAAAGCAGCATTCTCTGCATTTGAATCAATCTTAGGTACAGTGTACTGCCCAGATAAACCTTTAGCTTGTAAATTAGTAGCTGACAACCCGTATGTACTCATTATATTACCTTTAGTTCTGCAGATATACTTCCTGCACTTTTCATAGTCTCTAAAATTGAGATTATGTCTTTAGGCGAGGCACCCATCTTTTGCAATGAACGAACTAAGTTTGCAACTGTTGTTGTCCCCTCTTTCGTATAAAGTTCATTCTCATTCAAACCAATTACAAGCGAGTCATCTACAACTATAGATCCTTCTGGTTTCTTTGGAGTAGCTGATTCAGATATTTTGATTGTTATATCACCATGTGTTAACATGATTGGTTTAACTTCTATATCTATTCCAGCAATTATAGTTCCTGTTCTTTCATTGATTATAATTTTATTTTTAGGTTTATAATCCATATCTATATCTTGTATCTCAGCTAAAAACTCAATCATAGATTTGTTATCTGGTTTTTTAAGCTTGATAGTTCTTGGATCCATTGCAACTGCCACTTGCGTGTTATAGACTGCGTTTATAGCTTTTTGTACAGCTACTGAATTTTTAAAGTTTGATTCTTTTAAAGATAATGTCGCATGCTTTTGATGATAAAGATCAATAAAAACTTCACGCTCTACCAAACCACCACCATATACTAAACCAACAGTAGGATGAGATTCACTTCCAGCCCCACGCTCATTTTTACCACCAATACTTACAGGACCTTGGGCAAGTGCATATATCTTACCATCTACCCCTTTTAGAGGAGTCATTAAAAGTGTACCACCTTCAAGTGATTTTGCATCACCAATTGAAGAGACTGTTATATCAAACTTATCTCCATGACGGGAGAATGGTTTTAATCTTGCTGTTACAACAACTGCAGCGACATTTTTTGATTTAATGTCAATAGTATTCATATCTATATTCATAGATTTAAGCATATTTGCAATTGACTGAAGCGTAAACTTTGAAGTTGTTCCATCTCCAGTTTTTTTCAAACCAACCACTAAGGAGTAACCAATTATCTGATTCTCACGAACACCAACAATATTAGCTACATCATTTATTTTTGTTGCATAAACGCTGACGCTAATAACTAAAAAGAGTAAAAATATTTTCATTAATGTTCCTTGTATAGGTAGTGATTAGCAACAAGTATTCCAATTAACCCCTATTTTATGATATTATTCGAAAAAATTAGGAATCTATATTATGAAAAAAAGAAATTTATTTATCATCACACCATTTTTTATACTTTTAGTTGTATTCTACGTCAAGTATAGAGAAGTACCTTACCAAGATTACCAAAACTATACACTTACAGAGATGCATAAGTTCGACGATAAACTTGAGAATATAACCGCTTCATATGCTTCTGCCAAAAATATTGATGATAAATATGAACAAACTTTATACGACTGTGTAGGAAGTTTAGTATATACAAAAGATGCAAACTTAAAATTTAGTACTGTTTTAGATGAGTGTAATGAAGATTATCAAAGTAAAAGTAACAAAGTATATTTTAATCAATCTTGGCTTATGCAGGGTTTTAATCCTTGGAATGGGAGCTATGGACCATTACAAAAAATTATTCAAAAAACTATTAAAGAACCAAAATCTTATGAGATGTTAAAAACAACACATGAAATGAATTTTACCGATAAGAGACCTCATATGTTTGTTTCCATTGACTTTAGAGGTGCAAATATTCAAGGTTATATGCTAAATAGAAATATTTCTGCAAAAGTAGATGCTAAAACAAAAGAGATTTACGATATTAAATAGTTAGATTTAGATATGTTAGAGAAGTATTTCCAAACTTTTTAGACTTGCTAACTGTAAATGGTCCTATAGAACTTGGTATCTCTAAGCCTGTCATATGCTCTATCACAATTAACTTTACCACTTCCCCAGGAAGTGAAGCAATAAGCTTTATCATCTTTTCATAAATATCTTCCATTCCCTCACGAATACTAAATGGTGGATCTATATAAAAATATGCATCTTCTTTCTTTTTTTTAAGTCTTTTAACAACTTCATCAATATTTGAAAAGCTATCTCCAGCAAAAATTTGACAAGCCGATGGATCTGTTTGAGAAATATTTTGCTTTAAAACCTTAAGGGCTTCACGATCACGTTCCATAAAAAATATATTTGATGCGCCACGACTCAAAGCTTCAAGACCTATCGAGCCACTTCCAGAAAAGACCTCAACAAAATGTGCATCTATTATTTCAAACTGAATAGTATTGAAAAAAGATTCCATTACTATAGATTTAGAACTTCTTGTTGTTTCCATGGATGGAAGCTTCAAAGTTTTACCTTTGAATTTACCCATAATTATTTTTTTTATAATTGATTTATTTTTCATAAAATGCTTTCACTGCTTTAATAATATTTTGCTGATATTCTTTCGTTAAAAAATCTATACGATTTTCTAAAATATCAAAATTAAGTGGTTCTTCTATTTCTAAAGGAGTATCTTTTGAAGTTGATTGCTCCCTATTTTCAAGTGCCAAAATAAGTTGTGATTTTGAAAAAGGTTTTCTCAAGTCTGCTTTTTCTGAGGAAGAAATCAAAAAACATCTTTCATCTCCAACACATTCTTCATCACGGATAATGATATCAGATTGCTTAGAAGAGCACAGATATTTTTCCAAAAATAGCTCAAGAGATTTTTGCAACAAAGGGGACTTACATTCTATAAAAATCTTCACAGCTTATCCTTGTAAATAATAATTGATACTATAACGTAAATCATCATCCAAATCTACCATTTTGGACAACATCCATTCTAAATATCCTCTATCGCACATACTTATCTCTTCAATGTATCTTCCAGTGTATTTTCCAAATCCAAATTTCTCTAAGAGGACCTTTTTAAAACTTAGATTAAGCATCTCCTCTTGACTTGAAAGATCTAAAAGATATTCATATAAATATTTTAAAACTTCAGCATCACCTAATGCATGATGAGCCATAACTTTAATCTTCTCACTTTTATATAACTTCAGTTCATATCGTAATACTTGCAGTCCATAAGACTCACACTCAGGGATAAGATGTTTTGACACCCTTAACGTATCTATTACTGCTCCTTTATAATCAAACCCAACTGCATTTAATTTTCGTATATCAAAATTAACATTATGTCCAACAACAACACAATCTGGTGTATTATTATCATTCAAAAACTTCCAGATTTCCGTATCTATAAGTAATGCTTTTTGATATATCATTTCATTTGTTATGTGGTGAATACTCGAAGCTTTTGGAGGTATTTTTTTACCTTCATTTACAAGTTCATATTTTGAAGTTACTTCACCGTTATCTACTACAATAATTGCAATAGAAACAATTTTATCTTCGGCTTCAAGTCCAGTCGTTTCTAGGTCCAAAAAAATTAACACTTCACAACCTTTACTTTTTTGCATCTCCCCGCTAAAAGAATAAAAGAAAAATATCCAGAAACAAGAATAAAGCAAAATAAAATATAAATATTAAACCAATCAAAAATTGCACTATACAGACTAAAAACATATGTAAATCCAAGGGCTACAATCATTTGAGTTCCAGTAAGCCATATTATCAGCATAAACCACCTACGCCAAACTTTCACTAGATCTCCATAGCCAATATCTTCAATAACCTCAGTTCTATTACACTCAAGTAATTTTAATTCATACCCATTATTGCATTGGTTAAAGATATATTTTAAAGATCTAAAAAGTGTAAAAAGAAGTGTAATACTCCAAGACAGAGGTAACCAAAAAATAAATATAGCAAATAAGGCTTCATAAACCTCAGTCTTTAAAGTAACGGAACCTTGTTGTATATACATAAAGGCAGTTATAAAAGTTGCAAGCAAAATAGCTAAAATTATACTCAATACACTCACTCTTATAGCCCATCGAAACCAAAGTAAAAAATAAAAACTTGACATCTATACTTTGAAACTCCCTAACATATCATTATAATGTTCTAAGGTCATAAAACTTTTCTCAAATCTATAACGTATAATAAACTCAATTACCAAGTTTTTAAGCTT
>NZ_JBLHOE010000078.1:0-15268 GCF_047622445.1 Sulfurimonas sp. | reverse complement strand
AAAAACATGATTAGTATACATCGTGGACTTAGTAAAAGTATGAAGTTAAATTTAGTCGATTATTATCTTGTGAATTATAAGAAAAAGTAGAAAAGTAAGCACCCGTTTTTTTCATTAAGTCGAAATTAACAATATCCTTATTTGTTTGTTCTTGAACAGGGTCTATCTCTTGATATTGACTTATATCTTCTCCCAACTCAAAGTAGTCATATGCTCCAGTGTTGATAGAGCTTGCTTTGTCAATATGGTTATTTGTCTGTATTACAGATGGCTTTTCTGAAACTATTTTAATGTGAGTGTTTAAAAAATTGGTTTGGACTGATGATTGAATTTGCATATAGACCCTATTTAATTAGTTATTATGATACTAAATCGTCAATTTATAGTTTTCTGTAAATAAAATAAATATTGTTATATGAATTTGATATGCTGATATCTAATACACACAGGTTATAAGTACTTATACTACAATTTGTATTGACGTATGTTACCTTCCAAATACCCCTTCAAATTCTGCAGTGTAAATTTGAGAAAGAAACCAGTATGAAAGAACAAATGGCTTGAATGATAGATTAATACAATGTTATGCAGAAAGCCTTTATAAAACTGACCAAGTTAATTATTGGGTAGGCTTTATAGAAGAAAATAAAATTTTATCGTTTCCTTTGTCTTTAATCTTACTAAGCCCATGGGGAATATATTATTTTATATTCCCTGTAAACAATGAGTTTCAGCAAAAAAATAATGCTAAGTTTCTACCATTGGCATTCTCTTTTTCAAATATAAAAATTTACTTGATTCTTTAAAAGAACAAATGAAAGAAGTTAAATATAATACTATTGCACCTCAAGTAGATTAGTGTATATATGCTTGTATTTAGATATTTCTACACTTTTGATCGCTCGAAAAATAACTATTCTTTTTCTTCCTCTATCTCTATACATAGCTCTCTGGCTGTGTACCAATCTGCAATACCTTGGTCATTATATTGAAACTCTCTTTGTTTAGTTGGAATAACAGCATTTCTAATTTTTGAACGAATAATTCCCATAATAATAAATACAAGTAAGAGTGTGGCAATTCCTATGAAGTAATCATATATATACCATGCTATCAGCGCTGCTATAAATGTTGTAAATTGTAAAAAAATTCTTAAGAGTAAAGATACTAATTTACATTTTTGTGTATGTAGTTTTGGTGTTGGTTCTATTAAGTTTATATAGTCTGTTTGCATGAGCAAAGTATAGCAAAATTTAAGGACTAAATAAACCTTAGTCTTAGTGACTCATTTAAAGTGAGTCTATATTGTTTTATTAACCTTTTTTGGATACAATCAATTCAAATAATTTAAGGACTTACTACTATGGCAAAACATCAGTTTCAGACAGAAGCAAATCAAATTTTACACCTAATGATTCACTCACTTTATTCAAATAAAGAAATATTTATTCGTGAGTTAGTTTCAAATGCTTCAGATGCACTTGATAAATTAAACATGTTAGTTTTAACTGACGAAAAATATAAAGACGTTACATTTTCACCAAGAATTGATATAGTAGCGAACAAAGAAGCAAAGACTTTAACAATTAAAGATTCTGGTATAGGTATGAACGAAGAAGATTTAATGAACAACCTTGGTACGATTGCTAAGTCTGGTACAAAAGCATTTTTAGAAAACCTTTCAGGCGATCAAAAAGAAGATTCTAATCTAATTGGTCAGTTCGGTGTTGGTTTTTATGCTTGTTTTATGGTTGCTGACAAGGTAGAAGTTACAACAAAAAAAGCAGGTGAAGATCAAGCTTTAGTATGGAAAAGTGCGGGTGATGGTGAATTCGATATCGAAAACACTACACAGGATGGTCATGGTACAACAATCGTTATGCATCTTAAAGATGATGAAGATGAGTTCTTAGAAGTACACAGAATTGATTCTATTGTAAAAAAATATTCTAATCATATTCCTTTCCCAATTTTTATGGATAAAGAGAAACATATTGCTGCTGTTATGGATGATGAAGGTAAAGAAGAATTAGAAGCATCTCGAACAGAGATAGAAAATGAACAAATAAATAAAGCTAATGCATTATGGACTATGGCTAAAAAAGATGTAACTAATGATGAATATAAAGACTTTTATAGCTCAATAGCACATTCTTCAGAAGAGCCATTAGCTTGGATGCATAACAAATCAGAAGGTGCTGTAGAATATACAACATTATTCTATATTCCATCAAAAGCTCCTATGGATTTATTTCGTGTAGATTATCAAACAGGTATTAAGCTTTATATCAACCGTGTATTTATTACAGATGATGAAAAAGAGCTTATGCCAACTTATTTAAGATTTCTACGTGGTGTAATAGATTCTAAAGATTTACCATTAAATGTATCCCGTGAGATTTTACAATCAAATCCAACTATGGATAAAATTAAAAAAACATCTGTAAAAAAAGTTCTTTCAGAGCTTGGTAAAATGGTTAAAAAAGATAAAGAAAAATACGATACTTTCTATAGTGAATTTGGAAATGTACTTAAAGAAGGTCTTTATAATGACTTTGATAATCGTGAGAAAATTTTAGAACTTATGCAGTTTAACACTCTTAATTCTGATTCTACAGTTATGATTGAAGACTTTGTTAAAAATATAGATGAAGAGAAAAAAGAGATTTACTATATTACAGGTAAAGCTGTATTATCTATGCTTAAATCTTCACCGGCACTAGAGAGATTTAAAGCTAAAGGGATTGATGTTTTAGTTCTTAATGAAGAAGTAGATACGATTATTTTCCCTATGGTTACTGATTATAAAGAGTATAAATTAGTAGCAGTTGCAGATGCAAAATTTGAAGAGAGTGAAGAAGAGAAAAAAGCTGAAGAGGAAGTTGCAAAAACATATGAAGGTTTAGCAAAAGAATTTAAAGATGCTCTTGGAGATGCTGTTAAATCTGTTGAAACGACAGCTGACTTAATTGATTCACCAGTGGCTATTAAAATAGATAAAGAAGATCCATCGTATATGATGGCGCAGATGATGAAACAAATGGGTCAAGGAGATCCAAATGCTCCAGAACCTGCTCCTATTTTTCAAATCAATCCTAATCATGAGCTTTTAATGAAGTTAAAAGATTCAGCAGATCTAAATTTGATAAATGATGCGGCACATGTATTGTTAGATCAAGCAAAATTGTTTGATGGGCAAGAATTAAGTGATACTGCTGATTTTATTTCAAGATTAAATAGAATCATGAGCAAAGCTTTATAGTAAATTTCAAACATAGTGAGTGTGACTATTAGTAGCACTCACTAGCTTCTTAAAGATTAGTCAAGATTTTTTAATCGGTTTATAAAAAATAATGTTATCTTATTAGTATGAGTAATAAATCTAAATATATATATACCCTATATAAGTGCACTAATATGCAAAATATGCTTATTGATGCTGTAAATCTAAATAATAATCTTTTTCTTAATGAACTTAAAGAAATAAATATACATAATTATAGTTATACTCCAGATGAAGCTATTGAAGAATTAGGCTTAGAACTTGAAGAGATTAATCATCTTATAGATGATTATGTAATTCAAATAGTTACATCAAATATGGCATTTCTTCAATATTTACATGAGCTACAATCAAGTAAAGATAATCATAAAATTATGAATTTTACTCCACTTCAAGAACTAGCACATAAAAATCTTGGTGTAGCAAGAAATCTTCGTATACATGATGCTCAAAAGCTTTTATATACAATAATGAAAGAGGAAGACTTAGAGCATATATTTTTATGTTTAGAGGGGCTGTTCGCTTGTGTAACTATACTGAGACCACAAAAAGCATTCGATACACTTAGATTGATAAAAGTGAAGAACTCTTTATAATATTACTAATTCCGTAGGGCGTGAGAAATTTTTTCAAGTTTGTTTGATGCTTTTTTTTCAATAGTAACTACATTCTTGCTAGGTAATACAAAAGCGAGTAGTATAAAAATAAAAGAAAATACGATACCTGTCAATGAGGCCAGAAGTAGTTTAAGTTTAAAATCATTCATAATTTAATTATAACATGTTAGTATACTTAATGCACAAATTTTTTAGTATATTTATTTTTCTCATATTCTTTTTGAACTCTTTAGGGGCAAAAGAACCATTTTTAGCTACTTTAGTAAAGATACATTCAAATGACACTCAAGTATTTAGATATGGAAATACTGAATTTATCTGTAAAGTACATGGGGTAATAGCCATTGATGAGATATATGAAAATGCGGATGAAGCTTCAGCGTGTACGAAATCTATCGAGTTATTTTACAAAAAACAAAGAGCTTTATACTATTATGCAAACTCAAAATTAAAAGTCTATCAATCATATAGTTTAATAGTAAAAAAAAATAATAGGTGTCTTATAAACATAGCAGGCGAAAAGACATTATCAGAATTTTTAATTGAGGAAGGCTTGGCCGTGAAGAAACCACAGTTTAATGATAAAGAATATAGTTATTATTTTAATAGATCTGAGCAAAAAGCTAAGTTGAGTTTACGAGGTATTTGGTCAGAAAACATGATGAAAGATTGTGCTGCATACATCTATACTCGAGAGTAACTAGAGTAGATGCAATAATCTTTATTTATTAGTCATATATACCCAAAATTCCTTATGGGAATGACCTTTATTTAAAAAGTATATTTGTAAAATAGCAACTCGATATAGAGTTATTAACATTTTAGCAAAGGGTACAAATAAGCTCATACTTATTAAAAGAGACTGTGGTTTTTCTCCTTTAGAAGTTATCATTTCTTGCATACCAATATTTTTACTCAAATACATTCCAAAAAGTATAGAAAAAGCAAAGTTGAGTATAACTCCAAATATTATATACGCCATTAAATCTTGTTCGTTCATTCCAGCTATCATTTATTTATTTCCTAATGTACTCGTTATTATTGTTTGTAATTTTAGCAAAATATAGCTTATTCATAAGCTTTTATTTTTTTACTAGTATAAAATGTACCAAAAGGTATAAGTGAAGCGATAAAAAATAAAATATTATACTGAAATTTCCATTTTGCTTCTAGGTATGCAGGCACCATTAAAATAAGTAAGCTAACGAAAAGTACACCATGCAACATACCTACAATTTTTACTGCTTCTGGAGTACCAAAGAAGTATTTTAAAGGCATTGCAATGAGTAGTAAAGCCAAGTATGAATAGCCCTCTGTAGTATTTATGATTCTGAACCTTTGTACATTTTTGTTTATCATTTGTTTGTGTCCTTAGGATTAATTTTGCGAAGTATATAATCAAAAAGTAACAATCAAGTAATTTTAAAAATTTAGCACATCTCCCAAACTTTTTTTAAACATTTTTATACTATAATCGACCTACAAATTATAAAAAAAAAGGTAATTTATGGAAACTAACCTTATCGTAGAGGGCTTTAAGTTTATGGGATTAGGGATGGGAACAGTGTTCTTATTCTTAATAATACTGATTGTAAGTATGAATATATTATCAATAGTAGTGCATAAATTTTTCCCAGAACCAAATCAGAACACTAATGGAAACGTAGTGAAAAAACAAGATAATAAAAATGTTATTGCTGCAATTACAGCCGCAATAACACATCATAGACAAGGATAGGACAAAGTATGGCTAAAAAATTTATAGATGTAATGGATACAAGTTTTAGAGATGGTTTCCAGTCAGTATACGGTGGACGAGTACTAATGAATGACTTTTTTCCAGCTGTTGAAGCTGCAAAAACTGCAGGAATAACTCACTTTGAATTTGGTGGGGGAGCAAGATTTCAATCTTTATACTTCTATTTACGAGAAGATGCTTTTGAAATGATGGATAAATTCCGTAGTATTGTAGGTCCAGACGCAAACCTTCAAACATTAGCTCGTGGTGTAAATACAGTTATGCTTGATACAGGTTCTAAAGAACTTATTGATTTACATGCTAAACTTTTCAAGAAACATGGTACTACAACAATTAGAAATTTTGATGCACTTAACGATGTTGAAAATTTAAAATATTCAGGTGAAAGAATTTCTCATCATGGGCTTAAGCATGAAATTGTTGTGACTATGATGGATTTACCACCAGGTTGTCACGGTGCTCACACAGTTGAGTTTTATGAAAAAACTCTTCGTGATATTTTAGATAGTGGAATCCCTTATGATTCTATTTGTTTTAAAGATGCATCTGGAACTTCAAATCCTCATAAAGTATACGAAACTATCAAAATGGCTCGCGGTATTGTTCCTGAAGGTACTCACCTTCGTCTTCATACACATGAAACTGCTGGTGTTTCTGTTTCCGCTTACATGGCAGCATTAGAAGCTGGTATAGATGGTATAGATATGGCAGCTTCTCCTGTAAGTGGTGGAACATCTCAGCCGGATATCTTAACCATGCTTCATGCAACAAAAGGTCTTGATTTTGATCTTGGTGGTTTAGAGATTGATAAAATTCTTACATATGAAAAAGAATTACAAAACTGTCTTTCAGATTACTTTGTACCACCTGAAGCTACTATGGTTTCACCAATTATTCCATTTTCACCAATGCCAGGTGGAGCATTAACTGCAAATACGCAGATGATGAGAGATAATGGTATCTTAGATAAATTTCCAGATGTTATCGCAGCTATGCAAGAAGTAGTTGAAAAAGGTGGTTATGGTACATCTGTAACTCCAGTTTCTCAGTTTTACTTCCAACAAGCACTTAATAATGTTATGCAAGGACCTTGGAAAGCTATAGCTCCAGGTTATGGAAGAATGGTTCTTGGTTATTTTGGTAAGACTCCAGTTGCTCCAGATCCTGAAATTGTAAAAATTGCTTCAGAGAAATTAAATTTATTACCGACTACAGAAAATGCTTTGGATATTGCTAATGCAGATTATACAAAGTCTTTACAAAATTGGATTGATAAACTTAAAGAAGAAGAACTAGAGATAACGGAAGAAAATATCTTTATTGCAGCAGCATGTCAAGAAAAAGGTATCGCTTTTCTTAAAGGTAAGGGCGAGTTAAACGTACGTAAAATATCAGAAATGAAAACAGATTGTGAAGGAAGTTCAAATATGGGTAATGGAAATTATACAGTAGTAGTAGATGGTCAAAAGTTTAGTGTTCAAGTTGCAGAGGGTGATGCGAATATTCAAGTAACAGCAGTGGATGGGGAAGCAGTAGCCACTCCAAGAGCTCCAGCGACAGCTTCGGCTGGTGACTTAGAAATTAAAGCACTTCTTCCAGGTAATGTTTGGAAAATCGTAGCGAACCCAAATGACAAAGTTAACGATGGTGATGTAATTATGATCTTAGAATCTATGAAAATGGAAATTGATGTTGTTGCAACAAAATCAGGTACACTTAAGTCAATTAATGTTGCTACAAATGATAAAGTTGTAGAAGGTCAAGTTGTAGCAGTAATAGGATAATAGAATGAAGATATTTATCTTAAAACTATTGGCCCTTATGCTTTTTAGCTTTGGTGCTCTTCATGCTAATTCGGCAGCTGTAGGTGAAGCTTCTTCTACGCATAAAGAAGAAACATATGAATCACAATCATTCACAGAAATGGTTGGAGGATTTTTACAATCTACAGGTGTAAATGCAGTATTAAATCCAGATCCAAATGAATTAAGTTCACATGGTAAACCAATGAGTAACTTTCATAAATCATGGGGACGTGTACTTATGATTTTCGTTACATTTTTCTTATTTTGGTTGGCTATTAGAAAAGGTTTTGAACCTCTTTTACTTCTACCAATTGCCTTTGGTGGTTTACTCGCAAATATTCCTATTGCAGGTATCGCAGGAGAACATGGTTTCTTGGGTGTTATCTATAATATGGGTCTTGCAAATGAAATGTTTCCAATTCTTATTTTTATGGGTGTGGGAGCAATGACTGATTTTGGTCCATTACTTTCAAACCCTAAAACAGCACTTCTTGGTGGAGCTGCTCAGTTTGGTATATTTGGAACACTTGTTGGTGCAGTAGCACTTACTCAATATGGTTTTGCTGATTTCACACTACAACAAGCTTCTGCAATTTCAATAATTGGTGGTGCTGATGGTCCAACATCTATATTCATTGCTACTAAGCTTGCTCCTGAATTGTTAGGTGCTATTGCTGTTGCATCGTATAGTTATATGGCTATGGTTCCAATTATTCAACCTCCGATTATGAGAGCGTTAACAACTGAGGCTGAGCGTAAAATTAAGATGACTACACTTCGTCATGTCTCACGTTTAGAAAAATTAGTGTTTCCAGTTATGGTACTTAGTTTGGCTATTATGGTTTTACCAGCAGCAACACCATTAATTGGTGCATTTATGTTTGGTAACTTCTTAAAAGAATCAGGTGTTGTTGAGCGTCTTAATGATACTCTTCAAAATTCACTCATTAACACAGTAACAATTTTCTTAGGTCTTGGTGTTGGTTCTAAACTTGCAGCAAATGAATTTTTAGTACCTGATACTATGTTTATTATGGCTCTCGGTATTATTGCATTTTCAGTTGGTACTGCTTCTGGTGTAATTATGGCGAAAGTTATGAATATGTTCCCTGGGCATAAAGTAAATCCATTAATTGGTTCAGCTGGTGTATCAGCAGTTCCAATGGCAGCTCGTGTGTCAAATAAAGTAGGTATGGAGTACGATCGTACTAATATGTTACTGATGCATGCGATGGGTCCAAATGTGGCTGGAGTAATAGGTTCAGCAGTAGCAGCTGGTGTACTTATTTCTTTGTTTCAATAACTAACTAGCACAAAATTTAAATAGCGACGCATTTACTGCGTTGCTACGTTCGTCACGTACAAAAGTACGCTTCCTTACTATTCGCCTTGCAACTACATCACTCTTTAAATTTTTCTACTCTTTGTTTTTGTATATACTTTGTTTTAGGTTTTAATTATCGTATTTATTGAAGTTATTATATTTAAGTAATTGATGTAAACCTTTTGTATAATCATCATCTTTTTTATAATATTTATCTAATTTTTCTATTAATTTTTCTGGATTATCAGTTCTTGTCTTTTCTTGTCTAAATTCTTCAAATAAAGGACTTGTAGCTAATAGTTTATAGTAGTCTTCAACTGATGCTTGAAGCGAGTCATAACGTTTTACATAGATAGCTTCACCATCTCTTGATTCATGTGCTTGTACTCTTGGCTCATTCTCATCAAATGACCACACTCCAAATAAATTGTTTGCCATAAGAGTAAATCTTGATGTTGCCCATCCACTTTGCATAGCAGCTTGTGCAAGAGCTATACTTTTTGGATGAGGCTTTAGCTTTACTAAAAGGTCTTGAGTATTTGTAGCTTTATATATGTTTAATAAAGTTTTTATTTTTTGATTGTCTTTTTGATTCTCAATCATTTTCTTAACTTCTGAATATTGCTTTTCTAAGAGAGCGTATACTTTATTGACCGCTGGTACCAAGAGTTCATTAAACCTTTGTTTCTTTTCTAGTGCGCTCATATTTTCTGGAAGTACTGAGATTTGATATTTTGTTTGGAATACTTTTTTAGTCACTACTGGAATTGTTGTCTCTGTATTTACTTCTTCAGCTAGATCTCTTTTAAGTTCTTTAGGGGCTGTCACTACTTCTGAGCTTTCTACTTTTGAAATTAGGGTAGTCGGTTTATGGCTTTCTAAAGCATCAACTTTCTCTTCATTTTTTTGAGTACTAGTATAGATTAGTAAAGCTGCTAGAACTGCTATAGAAGAGCTAATAATTAGTGTGTTTTTTTGCATTCTTACTCCATGTTATATATATAATAAGAATACACTATAGTATATAATCGATAAAGTAAGGCTTAATTAAGAGTGTTTATTCATCGCTTCTATAATAATTGGAACAATATTATGACTTTTCGTTTTATCGATAAAACCACTAGCCCCTAGGCCTTCAGCTTCTCTCTTATTATTTGCACTACTCATAGAACTATTTACTATTATAGGGGTATTGTGTGTTGCTGGATTATTTCTCAGTATTTGTAACACAGTAAAACCAGACATCTCTGGCATTTCAATATCTGTAATTATGGCAGGGATGATACTAGGGTCAGGCATAGACTCTACATAATCAACGAGTTTTTTTCCATTGTCAAACATCCTCATATCTAAGTTAGAGTTTGCAAAGATTTGTTTTAGATGAGTTTGCGCAGTTCTAGAATCCTCAGCGATAAGAACAGTTCCATTTTTAAGCTTCATTGGAATTGCTATATCTTGAATATTTGTTGCAGATTCATTTACATCAACCATTGCTTGAGGGATAACATCTGCAAGAAGTTTTTCATAATCTAAGATAAGACATAGACTACCATCTTCAAGTCTGGTGTCATTCATTACAACACCGTCATTTTTGAGTCT
Organism: Sulfurimonas sp.; assembly: GCF_047622445.1. GTDB lineage: Bacteria > Campylobacterota > Campylobacteria > Campylobacterales > Sulfurimonadaceae > Sulfurimonas. The sequence continues at coordinate 4,881 of NZ_JBLHOE010000078.1, read as the reverse complement.
ATAACTATCAGGAGCATGCATTTCACTCCAGTTTTTCTTTATAACTCTATATGCAGACATAATCCTAAGACCAATTACAATGCCATTAAAGTCACAGATTAAGATATTGGATTTTTGAATTTCTTCTCGTGAGAGTTGTGTTCCAAGCCATAATGGAAGGTTGAGAATTGGGATTTGTAGCCCACGAAGAATAATAGTTCCTTCAAGTAAGTCGTGAGAAGAGGGTATTTGTGTTAAGAAATGATTTTTTGATTCAACTACTTCTCTTGTCTTAAAAACATTAATAGCATAAAAAGCAGAGTCGACACTTTCGCTAATTCTAAATACAAGTAACTGAAGTTCATTATTTTTTGCTAAGTTTGTGGCAGCATCAACATTATCTAAAACAGACATAAAACACCTTTTGTTTAAATATAAATAAATAATAGCGTAATTAAAATGAAATATGCTTGAATGTTAAGTGATGTATTGGTAGAATGTATTCAATTAACGTAAAGGTAAGTATATGAAAATAGTAGTATTAGTCTTAATTTTAAATTCATTTCTTTTTTCTAAAGTATATTATTCAAAAGTAGAGCCTTATGAGATTCGAAATATATCTTCAAATGTCTCAGGTTTAGTCCTCTTTACTGATGACAATATGATAGGTAAAAAGCTTTCTTCAAAGTCATATATCAAGATTGATGCAGAGTTAGACAATAAAGAAATTAAATATATAAATGAAAAATTAGGTTATTTAGCTAGTACAGTAAACTCAAATGAGAGTGTCCTCGCAAATTTAGAACAATTATTAGTAAGGAAAAGAAAAAACTATGACAATATTAAATCTTTAAAAATCAAGTCTACTTTAGAAAAAGACAGAGAATACTATGATTTGATTACTAGTGAAAATGTATATCTCAATACCATGAAAGAGATTCATAATTTAAAAATAAATATAGCAGATTTACAATTACGTCGCGCACATTTAATACGTTCTACTACAGACAAAAATTTGAGTGCTAAAGGTTTTACTCTTTATTCAATTGCTGTAAAAGCTGGTCAAGTTGTTGGAATTTCGACACCGCTTGCACAAGTGGCAGATGTCTCTCGTGCTTTACTCACTATATATCTTGATGAAGAGGACTTACTTGGGATTGATGATAAGAAGATTTACTTAGATGGTAAAGTGAGTGAATATAAAATATCAAGAATTTTAAATATTGCAGATTCTAAAAATATTTCAAAGTATAGGGTGCAAATAATTATAAAATCCCCAAAAGTATTTTCTAGATTAGTAAAAGTAGAATTAAAGTAAAGCTAAAATGAGTGTTAATACTGCTTGTCCATTAGATTGTTATGATGCGTGTGAAATTACTGTGGACAATGGTAAACAAAAAGGTGCTAAAACTGGCTACACTCGTGAATTTTCATGTCCACATTTAAATCATTATAATTATTATGAAACTATTTAAGAACCTCGTTATAAAGATGAAATAATTTCCTTAGAAGAAGCACTTGCAAAATTAAAAGATATGATAAAAGGCGGTAAAGTACTTCATTATGGAGGTAATGGAAACTTTGGACTGATGCAAGAAGTGACAGATCATTTTTTTGCTTTAGTAGGTGCTACCTTAACGGATGGAACGCTTTGTTATGGAGCTGGTAAGGATGGCATTATTAAAGGTCGAGGTATCAATAAAAACATGCCCTTATCTGAGATAGCTAAATCGGATGTATATGTAACTCAATCCACATGCTAACTTGAACCTTGGAATGCTACTGTTTCCTTTTTTATACACCGATGATGTTTTTAATCAAAGGAACCTGAAAAAATATACGAATAATTTTGAAGAGTTCTATGAACTCACACAAACTCTAAGTGTAAAAGATACTTTAGCAGAGCTAGATGTTGCTTTTAATGAGATTAAAGACTTTATAGAATTAGTGAAAGATAAAAAAGTTGCAATTATTTGTGGTCTTGGAATCCAAAAGTATCGAGACGGTGCAGATGTGATGAGAGCTATTGATGCATTGGCTGTTGGACTTGATTTATTTACAAAAGAGGGCTCGGGTGTAGCTTACCTTGGTAATTCAAAAGAAGGAATTACTTCACCGTTTAATACAAATGCTAACAGAGTCTCTAAAGTAGATACTGAGTTCTCAAACTACAAAAAACTTTTTTTTCAAAACATGATATACGAACTTCATACTCACACAATGCAATGATGCAAATGCGAGAAGTGCAGGTAAGTGACAATGGAATAAGTGAGTATGATCTAAGTGCTTATTTGTGCAAAGAATTTAAGATAAAACTCGAAGATGAGAGTTTTTATTTAGAGTATTTTAAAAGTTTTTCAGTCGAAAATATGGATGGTGTTTTGCAAATAAAATTTCGAGAGAATACCCCATATCAAGAATGTTTTAACACAGGTAATAGCAAGATCTTATTTTTAGATGAAACAAGTTCAAACTTTAAGATGGACACAGATTTCTTCTTGCTTACCCCTAAAAGTGCAAAAAGTTTAAACTCACAGTTTAAAAGAGAAAAGAATGTTTATATAAATACTTCTCATGGTTTTGAGAATGGTGAAGTCATAACAATAAGTTCTGCAATTGGAAGTGTAAATTTAAAAGTAGAAATCAGTACAAACTTACGAAATGATTGTGTACTTATTTACAGTGGGACGCTGGGTGTAAATAATCTTACATCATCAAAACACTCTTACTAAGGTAAGAGTGCAATATATCAAAATGAAAAAATATAACTCTTAAAGTAACTGTACTTAAAGCTCTTACTCAGCAAGAAGAAAATTTATCTTATTGTGCTATTATTTTAGGATAAATTTATTATAAAATATATGGATAAAAAATGAATACTCAAGAATTAGATAAAAAGTACGTATTACCTACATATGCAAGAGTAGATGTGGAATTTATAAGTGGGAAAAGTGCAACACTTATAGATAGTGATGAAAAAAAATACATCGACTTCACATCCGGAATTGGTGTTGTAAGTGTTGGCCATGCAAACGAAAGAGTCAACAAAGCAATCACAGAACAAATAGCAAAGATTACTCATATATCTAATCTTTATAACATAGCTCCTCAAGCGAAAGCTGCGCAAAAAATTGTTGAAGCTTCTGGATATGACATGCAGTGCTTTTTCGGAAACTCTGGTGCTGAAGCAAATGAGGGTGCCATAAAAATTGCAAGAAAATATGGTGAGATAAACGGTGAAGTGAAAAAATACAAGATAATTACTCTTAACCATTCTTTTCATGGTCGAACTATTACAACAGTTAAAGCGACAGGTCAAGAGTCTATGCATAATTATTTTGGTCCATTTCCTGATGGTTTTGTGTATGCAGAGAACATAGCTCAAATAGAATCACTTTTAGATAATCATACATGTGCAGTTATGATAGAACTAGTACAAGGTGAAGGTGGCGTACAACCTCAAGATAAAGAAGCTGTGAAAAAATTAGAAAAACTTTTAAAATCTCGTGGTGTTTTACTCATAGTTGATGAAGTGCAAACTGGTGGATACAGAACAGGAGAGTTTTTAGCTTCCCAAGTGTATGGAATAACTCCAGATATAGTCACACTTGCAAAAGGTATAGGTGGTGGAGTTCCAATAGGTGTAGTTATGACATCACTTAAAGGGGTTCTCTCAGCTGGTGATCATGGTTCCACTTTTGGTGGAAACTATCTTAGCACTGTAGCTACATGTGAAGTGATGGATATTTTAAAAGAGTATAAAGAGAGTGGAGATTTAGAAATTAGTACATTGTTTTTTAATCAAGCCGTTGAAAAACTTCAAAATAAATATTCGGAAATTTTTACTCAAAAAGTAGGAATTGGAATGATGTGTGGTTTACGAGTTAAAGATGCTGAGACACTCACAAAGATAATTACAAATGCAAAAGAAAATGGAGTAATGCTTCTTAAAGCTGGAAGAAATACTTTAAGGTTCCTCCCTCCACTAACAATAACAAAAGAGGAAATGGATGAGGGATTTAAAAACTTAGACAAAGCCATAGAAAGTCTTTAAACTACATATTCTTGAATGCTTTGACATTACATCTTGACTGAACTTCGATAACTAACAATATATATTTATTTTAGTATGATCGTTGGCTTGAAATATTAAAGTTTTAGATTAAATGTAATTTCATTCTTGATAAGACATATAAATCTCAAAAAAAGAACATATTATAAAACTAATTTTACTAGTTTTATTTTAAGGGTTCATTAAAAATGATTGACTTAATTAAAAAGAAACTAATGATAGTAGTTAAAGTGAAAGGTGGTCATTACAATTGTAATGACCACCTTTCGTTATTTTTTAGAATAAATTTCAATATATAATTATAGAGATTGAAAAATCTCAAATAATAATTACTGAAGATAAATTCATAAATAAGAAAAAAGAGTTAAATATAGATTTGGAATTTTCTTTTGATGATAGAATCAAATATAAATTAATGTATCATTATCTATTCCAAAATGGCAATAGAAAAGATTGTATTGAGGGTAATAATCGTTTTGGAGAGATATATTAAATTTTCTTAAATTTCTTTGTGTAAATTCTATTAATTAAGTGTAATTTCGTTTATTTTACAACTTGACATATCTTATTTAAGAACTAATATAAGTAAAGATATATAAAACTTCAATTTCTCTTTAACAATAATAAAACCTAATTTACTTCAATTGTTATTTATTTAAGTGTAAAAGTATTATAATTAATAAAGGTCATTATAAAGGATTTGCGATGAAAAATCTAATAATAATACTTCTAGGAATAATACTTACCCTCACACAACTCCAAGCTAGGGAAGTAAGCCTAGAAAACAAAATCTCAAGCCTATACATTTCATTCTTTAACCGTGCAGCAGA
>NZ_JBLHOE010000077.1:0-16147 GCF_047622445.1 Sulfurimonas sp. | reverse complement strand
TTATATACTTTCTTGAATGTGGGCACATAGGGTCTACAAATATATATGTTTGGTATCCAGATCCTTTTCCAAGTCGAATGGCATGTTTTTCAATTGACTTTAGAAGGATCTTTGAATTCTCAGGTAGTGAATGGTCTGTCAAATTAAGTTTTTCTAGTGCGAAAATATTTAGAGATAAAAAAAGAAGTAAAAATATTTTCTTCGTTAGATTAAAAGGCTCTGAAGCTATTGAAACATCTAACATGTGTTTCCTTATTTATTTTTCTATATTGTAACGTATACGAGTACTCTTTTTAGAAACAAATAGCCTAATAATTGAGCATTTTTTTATTAAGTATGAATATTTAATAAAACTTTTATAATTATTTTATAGTAAAATTTAGCATTATTGAAGCTGAAAAGAACGATAATAGTTATATATAAAATATAAGGTCCCTCTATGAAAAAGCGAAGTATTACCATTGACGGAAATGAAGCAGTTGCTAGAGTTGCTCATAAAATAAACGAAGTTATAGCCATCTATCCTATCACGCCATCTTCCCCTATGTCAGAGCTTAGTGAAATATACACTATGCGTCGTGAGAAAAATATTTTTGGTGGCTTACCTAAAATTATGGAGATGCAAAGTGAGGGTGGGGCAAGTGGTTCTGTTCATGGATCTCTTCAGACTGGAGCCTTAACTACTACTTTTACATCTTCTCAGGGTCTTTTACTGATGATTCCTAACATGTATAAGATTGCAGGTGAACTCACACCTACAGTTTTTCATGTAGCTGCGCGCTCTCTAGCTGCACAAGCGCTTTCCATTTTTGGAGATCATAGTGATGTTATGTCAGTTCGTCAAACTGGTTTTGCTCTTTTATCTTCAAACTCTGTTCAAGAAGCGCATGATATGGCACTTATATCCCAAGCCGCTTCTTTAGAATCTCGTATACCTTTTTTACACTTCTTTGATGGTTTTAGAACATCCCATGAAGTAAGTAAGATAGAACTACTAGAGGAGTCAGTGCTAAAAGCTATGATAGATGAAGATTTAGTACATGCACATCGCGCTCGTGGGCTTTCTCCTGATCATCCTGTTATTCGTGGTACATCTCAAAATCCTGATGTATATTTCCAAGGAAGAGAGAGTATAAATACTTACTATGAAAAACTCCCCGGTATTACCCAAAAGGTAATGGATAAATTTGAAGACTTAACTGGACGTGCATATAAACTTTTTGAGTATGTTGGAGATAAAGATGCTGAGCGTATTATCATCATTATGGGTTCCGGTGCTGAGACTGTTCATGAAAGTGTTGAGTATTTGACCCAGCATGGAGAAAAAGTTGGAGTTCTAAAAGTAAGACTGTACAGACCTTTTTCAATAAAAGACTTCGTAAACGCTTTACCAAAAACTATAAAATCCATAGCCGTACTAGACAGAACAAAAGAGATCGGTGCTTCAGGTGAACCACTCTATCTTGATGTGGTAACTACACTCAACGAATTTAACGAGCAAGGGGAACTTGGATTTGCTATGCCAAAAATCATTGGTGGACGTTATGGACTCTCTTCTAAAGAGTTTACACCGTCGATGGTTAAAGCCGTATTTGAGGAACTTTTAAAAGCTAAACCAAAAAACCACTTCACCATTGGGATTTATGATGATGTAAGTCATACTTCTTTGGAATGGGATAAGTCTTTTTCCACTGCAAACGATAAAACTTTACGAGCTATGTTTTTTGGACTTGGAAGTGATGGAACAGTTGGGGCAAATAAGAACTCTATTAAAATTATTGGCGAGGAAACTGATAATTTTGTTCAAGGTTATTTTGTTTATGATTCAAATAAATCTGGTTCGATGACAACATCACACTTACGTTTTGGTCCTGATACTATACGGTCGAGTTATTTGATAGAAAAAGCAAACTTTGTAGCGTGTCATCAAAGTGTCTTTCTTGAAAAGTTAGATATTTTAAGACATGCAAGTAAGGGTGCAACATTTTTACTTAACTCGCCTTTTTCTAAAGAAATTGTTTTCTCAAAGCTTCCATTAAAAGTACAAGAAGAGATTATAGAAAAAGAGCTGAAGTTTTTTGTGATTGATGCTGCTAAAGTTTCTAATGCGAGTGGTATGGGTCGTCGTATAAATACTGTCATGCAAACTTGTTTTTTCGCTATCTCTGGTGTATTAGAAAAAGAAGAGGCAATTGCTAAAATTAAAAATTCTATAGAAAAAAGTTATGGTAAAAAAGGCAAGCAGATTGTAGATATGAATAATCTTGCAGTAGATAATGCCCTTGCAAATCTTTATGAAGTAAATGTTCCAGAGTCTACTGTGGGTGCAAAACCTATGCAGCCAATTGTCAAAGGGGACTTTGATGATTTTGTGAAAGATATTACGGCAAGAATTATATCTGGCGATGGCGATGAACTTCCTGTTTCTGCTATTCCAGTAGATGGAACATGGCCCACGGGTACAACACAGTATCAAAAACGTAATATCGCCTTGGAAGTACCAGTATGGGATGCAAGTACGTGTATACAATGTAACAAGTGTGTCATTGTCTGTCCTCATGCGGCTATTCGCTCAAAAGTAATAGAAGAAGAAATTTTAAATGATGCTCCTGGTATTTTCAGCTTTATAAAAGCCAAAGGTAAAACTTTTGAGCCTACTGAGCAGTTTACAATTGCTGTAGCTGTTGAAGACTGTACAGGTTGCTCTCTTTGTGTAGAAGTATGTCCAGCTAAAAATAAATCTCAAACTAATCTTAAAGCGATTAATATGGTGCCACAAGTAGATGTACATGATGATGGAGTTCTTAACTGGGATTATTTTACAAAACTTCCAAATTATGACAGAGCAAAACTCAATCATGAAAAAGCAAAAGAGACACAGTTTCTTGAACCTCTGTTTGAGTTTTCCGGTGCTTGTCCTGGGTGTGGTGAAACTCCGTACATAAAACTCGCTTCACAACTTTTTGGAGATAGAATGGTCGTAGCTAATGCAACAGGTTGTTCTTCTATCTATGGAGGGAATTTACCAACAACACCATGGAAGAAAAATAGTGACGGGCGTGGTCCAGCATGGGCAAACTCACTCTTTGAAGATAATGCAGAATTTGGTTTAGGATTTAGACTAGCAATAGATAGTCATACAGATAACGCAAGAGACATATTATCTAATATTAAAAAAGAAATTGGCTTAGAACTGAGTGAGAGTATCTTAGATTCGGCACAAGAAGATGAGCCGGAGATTTTTGCACAAAGACAAAGGGTTGAAGAGCTTAAAAAAGTACTTAAAGAAAGTAAGGCAGAGAATGCAGATAGACTTAGCCATTTATGTGATTACTTGGTAAAAAAATCTGTATGGATGATAGGTGGCGATGGTTGGGCATATGACATTGGATACGGTGGACTTGATCATGTTTTAGCAAGTGGTAAAAATGTCAACATTTTAGTACTTGATACTCAAGTGTACTCAAACACTGGTGGTCAACAGTCAAAAGCAACCATGGTTGGCGCAGTTGCTAAGTTTGCAGCAGGTGGTAAAGCTCAGGTTCCTAAAGATTTAGCAATGATGGCTATAGCGTACGGAAATGTTTATGTTGCTAGAGTAGCTATGGGTGCGAGTGATACACAAACGGTGAAGGCTTTTGTAGAGGCTGAAGCGTATGATGGACCTTCAATCATCATCGCATATTCGCATTGTGTGGCACATGGCTATGATCTCCGTTATGGAATGGCACATCAAAAACTGGCAGTTGATTCTGGTCTATGGGCAACTTTTAGATATAACCCTGACCTAGAAAAAGAAGGTAAAAATCCTATGATACTTGACTATAAAGGACCGCAGATAGATGTGAAGAATTTTATGTATCAAGAGACACGATTTAAAATGGTTGAAAAACTTGATACGAACAATGCAAAAAAGTATTTACAAACAGCTAGAACTCATGCAAAAGATATGTACAAACGCTATGAGAACATAGCCCAAACATCATACAAAGAAGAGGAGTAGAAGATGGACTTAACAACTACATATATGGGACTCAAACTTAAAAATCCAATTATTGTCGGGGCATCTCCGCTTACAGCTTCTTTTGAATCAATTCAAAAACTTGAAGAGAGTGGGGCAGCAGCTGTTGTTTTGCATTCTATATTTGAAGAACAAATTAATCATGAAACACATGAGTTGGATCATTTTCTTTTTAAAGGGAGTGAGGATTATGCGGAGGCTTTAGGGTACTTTCCTGAAGTTACTTTAAGTAATCTAGAGTCAGAACATTATCTTGATGAAATTAAAAAACTAAAAGAAAATATTTCTATCCCTATAATTGCTTCTCTTAATGGTGTGAGTCGTGGTGGTTGGCAGGAGTATGCTAAAAAATTAGAGTCTGCTGGTGTGGATGCTATAGAGCTTAACATTACATATATTCCAACAGATATAGATAAAGATGCTAGAGAGATTGAACAACTCTACATTGATGCACTTACAGTGGTAAGAGAACATGTTAGTATCCCTATTGCAGTTAAAATGAATGCCTTTTTTTCTGCTCCTGCCCAAATGGCAAAAAAATTAACCGATGCTGGAGCAAATGCTTTGGTTCTTTTTGACCGTCCTGTTCATGTAGATATTGATCTTGAAAACTTAAACTCTGTGCAGACTATTAACCCAACACGATCAAATGATTTGAGTGAAACACTTCGTTGGAGTGCGATTCTTTACAATAAACTAGATGTTTCTTTATGCGCGTCAACGGGTGTAAGTACTCATGAAGATATATTGAAATCTATGATGAGTGGAGCCGATGCCGTACAGATGGTAAGTGCTATTTTAAAATATGGTGAAGCTCATATAACTACAGTCTTAGAAAATTTAGTAGCCTGGATGGAAGAAAAAGAATATGTTTCAATAGAGCAGATGAAAGGAAGTATATCACTTCACCATACTTCTAATCCCGCAGCATATGAGAGAGCAAATTATATGAGGGTACTTACTGATTATCGATATTAATAGCCAAACATGAGAGCATTTTTTTAATTAAGTCATAAAGAGAGTTATTCTATTAGGGTTACTTATTAAACATTACAGAACCAAGTCTAATCATATTTGACCCACACGAAATAGCTAGCTCATAATCTCCACTCATACCCATAGAACAGATTGTTGCACCATTGAGTTGCTTGTAAATATTGTGTGTTGTCTCAAAACTCTGCTTAACGATATCTCTATCCTCAGAATGAGCACCAATGCTCATTACCCCTTTTAGTTTGATATTTGGACAAGTGTCTTGAATTTTTTTGTATGTCTCTATCGCCAATTCAGGCATAACTCCATACTTAGATTCTTCCTTTGCAGAATTGATTTGCATTAAAGTAGAGAGAGTCATATTTTTTGCTAGAAGCTTTTTTTGTAATTCTTCTGCTAGTTCTATCGAATCGAGTGCATGAAAAAGTGAAGGTCTAATATCTAGTAAATTATTAATCTTATTTTTTTGAAGATTCCCAATGAAGTGCCACTCTAGCGGTAAATCTTCAAGCTCTTGTGATTTTACTTTTAAATCTTGAACTTTATTTTCGCCAAAAGCACGCTGTCCAATGTTATAAAGTTTTTCAATTTCATCAGAAGTCGAGTACTTACTTACTGCAATAGTTTTAACAATATGGTACTCGCTTACTTGAAGACGTGCAAATTCTACACGTCTCACAACGTCGTCGATGTATATTTTATATTCTATTTCTGTCATTTATTATCCAATTTAATTTATTAAAACCAATGTATAGCTTATTTATGAAGGAATCTATGATTTTAGAATTCCTAGTATTTATATATTTTTTCAATTTGAGTGTGGAATTGTATCAAAAAATCTTACTAAATTTACGTTCTCTCATTTAGTGTCATTATAAGCGAGTTATAGATAGTTTTGGAATATATGCATGATTTTTACTTAAATTTTACAATTTTTCGATAAAGTAATCTGATTATTCTTTAGTATAGGTATGGATGATAAATTTTTGATAGGGGTATTTATGAAAAAAGTTATGAATATAATGTATTTTTTGTTTTTGAGTATGCTGTTTAGTGCGTGTTCAAATATGGTTATAGGGTTTGAAGAAAACAGTGTATTTTATACAGAACCAAAAAAAGAATTGGCAGAGCAAAAGGAAAAAATACCTTCAAAACCTGAATCTAAAAATTTAAAGGTAGAGAACATGAAAATTCAAGAGTTTACTCCAAGCATTACAGTGGAGAAAAAAGATAAGACAGTAGAGAAAAAAAATGAGGATACTGAAAATGAAACAACTTTTTCTTATGACCCGTATGAGGGGGAATGAGTTTCATAAGATAATTATAAAATTAGTTTTTAATGCTTAAAAAAATAATCTTACTATTTGTTGTATTAGCGAGTATCGTTTTTATCGGTTTTGTATATTATAATAATGAGAATAGAGAAGAAAAAATTCATAATATAATGGATCAAGTTACTCTTACCTTAGATTCAGAGTTAAACCTGCATAAAATGAATGATCTTAAGATGGCTCTTTTTTTGTCTCAAAATACAGGAATAGTTAATGCCTTAGAAAATGATGATGAAGATTTAGGGTATCAAATACTCTCCGACATTAGAAACACAATTAAGAAAAATACAGGGATGTTAGTTAGAGCACAAATAATAACTAAAGAACATAATATTTTTGCAAGAAGTTGGGATGATATTTATGCTGGAATGCCTATAGGCGAATATAGAACAGATTTTGATTATTTTAAAACACATAAGACACCTCGTACTTCGATAGAGATAGGGAGACGGTTAGGGATAAAAGCAACTGTACCTATATACAAGGATGGTGTATTCCTCGGATTCGTAGAGGTTATTTCCTTTTTTAAATCAATTACAGATTTCTTCAGCTCTATAGGTGTGGATTTTTATGCCTTACTCGATGTGAAATATTCAGACAGTGCTGTGTTAATGATGCAAAATTTAACGATAGCTGATTATGTTGTAGCAAATAGAAATTATAATTATAATCATATTCAAACATTAAATAAAGTAGACTTTAAAGAGTTACAACTAAGTAAAATCTTATATCTAGATGGAAAATATATATTTTACCAAACAATGTACGATGGTGAATATAAAGCTATCGGAGGATATGTACTTATTTTGCCAGAGAGATATTTAGACTATTTTAGAGATCAAGAAGATGATATATCTTTTTTAATAAATGTAACAAGAAGTGGTTTGTATGATGTACTAAAAGAAGAGAAATATGAAAAGAATTTGTATGATAAATATTCTGCTAGTTCTATGGTATACCTTCAAGATGTCATAAGTAAAGAGGATAGGCAAGTTTTTTTAGATGAAGCTTATGAAAAGTTTGATACTTTCACAAAAGATGAGCTTATTCAAATGATGTTAAATAAAAAAATTGTTAAAAAAATAGATGGAAAAATTAAATGAAAATTTTATTATTAGAAGATGAGTATTCGTTACGTATAAGTATAGAAGAGTTTTTAACCGACCTAGGGTATAGGGTTGATGGTTTTATGGATGGATTAGAAGCGTATAATGCCATTTACGACACGCCATATGATATGTTACTTTTAGATGTGAACGTACCATCATTAACTGGTTTTGAACTTTTACAAAAATTGAAACAAGATAATAAAAATATACCAACAATATTTTTAACATCAATGACAAATTTAGATAATTTAAAAGAAGGTTACAAAAGTGGGTGTTGTGATTACATTCGAAAACCTTTTGATTTAGAGGAACTTGAGTTACGTATAGATCAAGCTTTCACAGGTTGTTTAGAAGATGATAGTTCAATAGTAAATATTAATAAAGATCTTTCTTATAATATCAAGAAATCTCAATTGACATTTGAAAATAAGGAAATAATTCTTAGAAAAGCAGAGCAGGATATTTTAAAAGTTCTTATAAAAAATAAAAATATTGTAGTTTCATGTGAAATGTTTCAAGATCAGGTATGGGGAGAATATGTTGAACCCTCAACAATTAGGGTTCAGGTAAATAACTTACGTAAAAAATTACCTGATGGTATTATTCAAAATAGAAGAGGCTTAGGGTATATAATTGAAAGGTAATCAGTATTCTGCAAAGTACGCGTTAATATATACATCTTTAATAGCTATTATTCTTTTAATACCTTTGTTTTTCTACTTTATTTATATGAAAAATATTCATTCTATACAAAATGAGTTATTGCTAAAAGAGAAATCACTTTTAGTAATAAAGAGTATACAAGAACATAACAAAAATGAAGAATATTTTGAATATCCAAGATTCAATACATTTCAATCAGGATTGTATAATGAAAAATTTGAACCAATTTTTTCTTTACTTAAATATGAAGTTAAATACTTTAAAGACGGATACCATTTAGATAATAATGATGCTTACCTTATTGTTAAACTGCCGAAACATAGATATTTTGATGCAAAGTACCTTATCGTAAAAAATAAAATTTCTTTTGCAACAGTTTATGAAAAATTAATGTTAATACTTCTTGGAGTAGTTATACTTATCTTTATTCTTAGTATCTTCTTTTTGCAGAGTTTTGCTAAACCATATAAAAAAATGAATAAAACACTAGATAATTTCATTAAAGACTCTATGCATGAAATTAATACGCCTTTATCTATCATAAGTGTTAATATTGATCTTTACAATAGAAAAAATACAGCCAATAAGTATATGAGTAGAATGAAAGCTGCAACAAAGGTATTGTCTAACATATACAACGATATGGACTACCTTATAAAACATGATAAGTTAAGACATGAGAAAGAGGCTATAGAAATAGCTGTTTTTTTAAAAGAAAGAATTGATTATTTTAGTGAGGTAGGGAAAATGAAAGATATAACTATTAATTCATATATTGATATTCATCCTTATATAGAAATGAATCCAAAACAATTACAACGTGTAATTGACAATACTATCTCTAATGCTATTAAATATTCTACTGAAAATTCAGAAATAGATATAAGACTATATATGAAAGATGAAAAGTGTCATTTAAGTTTTCAAGATTATGGAAGGGGCATTGAAAATGTTAAAAAAATATTTAGTAGATACTATCGAGAAGATTCTAATAAGGGTGGTTTTGGGATAGGATTAAATATTGTAAAGTCTATTATTGATGAGATGAATATAGAATTACATGTAGATTCCACTCCAAAAGTTGGAAGTACATTCTTATATGTATTTCCATTTGCTTTCCCTCGAGGTATATAACTGAAGTAAATATAGCTTCACATATATTTCCTTCTTTATTTTATGTCTTGGTACATATCCCTTATATATAGGAATAGAAGTTTCTATTTTATTTTCCTCAGATATGCATAAATAAACTATCAATTTAAATTATATATCACTAAATAAATTTATTATCTTTATCACATATATAAGTAAATATAATTTATCTGAAAAAAGATATATAATTAAATCAAATTTTATATAAATTTTACACTTCATAGTTATACTGACGCTGAAACTAAACAAAAGGAAAGAGAATGAAGAAAACTTTGGTTATGTCATTAGTTCTTGTAGGGTCTGTTTTCGCTGCTGATTATAGTAATGTGATACAACACCCTAATGCAAGCAAGATGATTAAAAAAGATTTATTGCCACCTGCTAAGCACTTTAAAATGCCAGCTGGTTGTGTAAGTACAAATCCTGCATCTATAGCGCGAGGTGCTTTTTTATTCCATAATTTAAATGGAAAAAAAGCGAAAAAGAATCCACCAAAGGGTATCTCTCGTAAGCAGATGAAACCAGGTAAAACATACCTTCCCGGAGATAAGATTCCAAATAAACAATATGGTAACTGTATCGCTTGTCATAATATCGAAGGTTCAAACGGACCAGGAAATGTTGGTCCTTCATTAGTTGGATACAAAGCAATGTTTGTTGATAGTGGCGTTAGAGATGCTCAATATGTTTATCAACAAATTGCAGATGCTCGTGCATTAAATCCAGAGACACTTATGACAATTAATTTAGCAAATGGTTTATTTAACGAAAGTGAAGTATGTGACCTTACTTCATATATCTTAGCACCAAAATAAAAAGGAATATTATGAAAAGAAGAGATTTTTTTAAACAAATAGGTTCTGCAGCATTAGTAGCTGCAGCAGTAACGCCAACAATGAGTTTTGCAGCTGCACCAATATCAGTAAATGTAATGAGTTATAACGATGCTTTAGCTGCGATTACTGGTGGTAAAACAGCAAAAGCATCAAGTGCAGTAAGTTTAAAGGTGCCAGAAATTGCTGAGAATGGTGCTGTTGTTCCAGTTACTGTAACAGTAGACTCTCCAATGACTGACGCTGATTATGTAAAATCTATACATATAATCGCTGGTAAAAATAGTAATGCTCGTTGTATAGATGCGCACTTAACTCCAGCAAATGGTAAAGCAATGTTCGCTACTCGTGTGAAGCTTGGTGGAACACAAAAAATTACAGCAGTTGTTGCATTAAGTAATGGCGAGTTTTTGATGGCATCTCAAAGTGTTAAAGTAACAATCGGTGGTTGTGGTTGATCCTTCTCTAAAGTACACATATAAAATAAATAAAATAAAATAGGAAAATAAAATGGCAAAAAGAAAATCACTGATTAAAATCAAACCAAAAAAATATAAAGATGGTGAAATTGTAAAAGTAAGTTTTATGGTTATGCATCCAATGGACACGGGTCTTTCTAAAGATAAAAAGACAAAGAAATTGAAGCCTGCTAAATATGTTAATAATGTGAAATTTACATATAACGGAAAAGTTATAACTACTTTAAACGTATGGGAAACATTGTCTACTAATCCAGTATTTACAACGTATATGAAAGTAAATGGTAAGGGTGATCTTACTGTAACATATACTGACAATACAGGTGAAATGAACGAAAAAAGTAAAAAGATTAAACCAAAAGGATAATCCATGAATACAGGAATTAAAATAGCACTGTCTGTAGCACTTCTTTCATCATTATCTTTTGGTGGTGAAGCATTTGCTATGAGTGATGCTGACCGTGCTATGTATGCAGAGATGCTAGAAAATAATCCAGCAGATATGTTTGTTGAAAGCGGAAGTGAAATGCTTGAAGAATTTGGTGGAGATGCAGCTTTAGCAGCATTTTTAAAGGTAAGTGAAGATGATTTACCAAAATATATTGCGGGGTTTCCTCGTTATTTAGAAGACTTTAAACAAGTTGTTACAATTAGTCAAACTTTACAAGGTTTTATGCATTCAAAAGGTGAAAAACCATTTAAACTTAAAAGTTCAAAAATGTTTGAAATGAGTTCTTATGTAAAGTCGATTGCTAATGGTGAAGCTGTAAACATTGATGTCAATGCAAATGAACACATGAAAAAAGCCTATGCAATGGGTAAAAATAATTACATGACACCACGTGGAGGAAGAGGACTTGCTTGTAACTCTTGTCACTCGGCTCAGGTAATAGGAACAGTTCTAAGAACACAACCTTTACCAGACTTAAGTGCTAAAGGTGTAGCCGTAGCTGCTACTTGGCCTGGATATAGAATGACAAAGTCATCTTTAAGAACTCTGCCAAGACGTTTTCAGGGTTGTATGAACAATGCTCTTTTAAAAGTAATCCCTTTAGGATCTCCAGAAATGGTAGCACTTGAAGTTTATTTAACTGATGAAGCTAAGGGCGCGGAAATCGCTATTCCTGGTTTAAAAAGGTAATATAATGGATATATCAAGAAGAGACTTTATGCACATAGCTGCTATTTTAGGACTTGGTGCTGCTACTAGCGGTTCAGCAAGTTCTAAAACTTCGGCAAGTATTGGCTTAAAAGACATATATGACTTTAATGCAACTGGTAATTTTACATTACTTCATATGTGTGATATCCATGCGCATATCAAACCATTATACTGGAGAGAGCCATCTACATTGTTATCTGCTCCTAATTTAACTGGAACACCTGGCTTTTTATGTGGTGAGGCATTTGCAAAACATTATGGTTTAGAGCCAAGTTCACTAGATGCATATTTTGATACACATGTTGATTTTGAAGTATTAGCGAAGAAATTTGGTAAGATGGGCGGTATAGCTCATATGAAAACATACCTTGATCATGTAAGAAAAGAAAGAGGTGCAGATAATGTATTGTTCCTTGATTCTGGAGATACTTGGCAAGGTACTGGTGTAGCATTAAAAACTCGTGGTGAAGCTATTGTTAAAGCGCAAAACTACCTTGGTGTTGATGTTATGACAGGTCACTGGGAATTTACTTATGGTAAAGAAAGAGTGCTAGAGCTTATCGAAATGTTAGATGCAAAATTTGTTGCTCAAAATGTTATTGGTAATGATCCTTTTGCAGATGAGTATGAAGAACTTATTTTTGAACCATATACGATTCAAGAAAAAGGTGGAGCTAAGATCGGTATTATCGGTCAAGCATTTCCATTTACTTCTACTGCAAATCCTAAAGAGTTTACAGAAGGTTGGAGTTTTGGTATTAGACCTGAAACACTTCAAGATTATGTAAATGAATTAAGAAAAGAGCATAAAGTTGATTGTGTTGTAGTTATTTCTCATGATGGTTTCTCAGTTGATCAAGAAGTTGCTCGTATGGTTCATGGTATTGACTTTATTCTAAGTGGACATACACATGATCCTTCACCTAAGCCTATTACAATTAATGGTACTGTAGTTGTTATCGCAGGAAGTCATGGTAAGTTTGTAGGACGTTTAGATATTGATGCTAGTAACGGAAAAGTAAATGATTATGAGTACAAACTTGTACCTATTGCTTCAAACCTGATTCCAGCAGATCCAGAAGGTGTAAAACTTGTAAATGAATTGTATGCTCCATTTGATAAAGAGTTAAATGAAGTTCTAGGTAAAACTAAAAATATTCTTTATAAGCGTGACACTTTCTTTTCAACATTCGATGAGTTGATTAATAATGCGATTCTTGATGAGATGAAATGTGATATGGCTTTTACTCCTGGATATAGATGGGGTACAACAGTTTTAGCCGGCGATGATATTTTAATGGATAATGTATATGAGATGTGTGGAATCACATATCCTAATGTATATACATTTGATTTATCAGGTAAACAGATTGCTAGTTTACTAGAAGATATAGCAGATAATGTATTTAATTCTAATCCTTTATACCAACAGGGTGGGGACATGTCTCGACTAGGTGGAGTTACGTATAGTATTGAAGTAGCAGGAAAAGCTGGAAAGAGAATTTCTAAACTTATGATTGGTGGTAAACCGATAGATTTAAAGAAAACTTATGTTGTTTCATCTTGGGGTGGAAATCTTCAAAATGCTGGTAGTAATCTTCAAAAAGACAAGATTAGACCTGTATATGATGTGACACGTGATTACATCAAAAGACAAAAAGTAGTTGATATTAGTAACGCGGGTAATGTTACGATAGTTGATTATGATTGTGGTTGTCCAGTTAAAGGTTCGACTAGTTGTTAAGTAAATGGTAGCTCTAACTACCATTTATCAAATCCGAATATGTATATAATCAGATAAAAGATAAGATTATTATAACATATTATTTATTAAATAATAAGGAAAGATTATGAAAAAAAGTTCAATGATAAAACTAGCAGCAGGTGCAGCTGCACTATTACTAATGAGTACATCAGCACAAGCTGGTTATACAATGAAGAAAAAAGTTGGTGATGTAGATACAAAACTGACATTTTTTGGTTTTTCTCAGCTTGAGGCTCGTGCTGGTGATGGTATTATCAAAGATGGTGAAGATTCAAAAGTTGCATTTGGAGCACAGCGTATTCGTCTTGGTTGGAAGTATCAAGCTGGAAAAGTTCGTGGTAAAGTATTTTTAGATTTCAATCAAGATCATGCTGTTAACGGAAAAACTGGAGATGGTGCAGCAATGCCGAAAATGGTTAAAGATGCTTTCATTTCTTATGTTGCTGATCCTGCATTTGTAATAAAAGCGGGTCTTATTAAAATGCCAAATGGTATGAGTTTTACAATGCCAGGATGGAATCTTGATATTGCAGAACGTGGTTTTGATAAGAAACTTGTTCTTGAGAGAAATACAGGTTTAATGGTTTCTGGTCGTGCTATTGGTGGAAGTGGTAAAGTAAATGGTTTTGAAATGGGTCATGAACGTCCATGGGTAGGTTTTGGTTATGATGTTATGATCGCTAATCAAGCTGATAGAAGTGCAGTTGCAGGAAGTAGTAAAAATGGTGGAAATTCTTATGCAGTTCGTGGTATGTACGATAATACTGAAAAACTTCATATAGAAGCTTCATATGCATTAAGTGAAAATGCAGCTGGCCCAAGTGGTGTTGCTGGTGGTGAAGATTACTCAAATATTAATATTGGTATTGATTCTAACCTAGGAAACTTAAGCTTAAAAGCAGAATACTTTGATGCAGAAAATCTTAACGGTGTAAAGGGTTATGATGAAAAAGCTCTTACTGCAACTGCTGGATACTTTGTAACTCCATCTTTAGAATTAGTTGGTAAATATATGAAAGCGGATGCAGAAAAAGTTGGTAGTGCTGACACTAGTTTGACAAATGTTTACTTAGGTGCAAATATTTTCATCTCTTCTCCATACCAAGATTTTTCTCGTAAAGCTAAGCGTATGAGAAATCAACATAAAGTTGTTTTAAACTATGTTATGGCAAGCGGTGATACTGATTCAAATAATGTAGCTGGTGGTTACACTGATGATGCTATCATAGCACAGTACCAATTTAAGTTCTAAAATTAAGATTTAAAAAGATAAAGGTTATGCTTTGAAATTACTACTGATACTAACATTACTAATCAATTACCTCACGGCTTTTGATTATGAGTTAGAGCCGAAGAAAATAAGTGCTACTACACATTGTTTTTTTGGGTACTCAGAGGTAATGGATGAGCATAACAATGGTAACATGTCTAATTCCTGTTTTGTTAATATGGGGACCAATTATATTGTAATTGATAGCGGTCCTACATACTCATATGCTTTCCAAGCATATGAAAAAATGAAAATGATTAAGAATCTACCTATTTCTTATGTAATAAATACTCATGTTCATGATGACCATTGGCTGGGAAATAGTTATTACTCTGAATTAGGTGTACAAATTGTAGGCTCAAATGGCTTCTCTTCTGAGACGAGAGTTGCCATTACGAGAATGCAGCAAAGAATAAGTCCAGAAGCTTTTTTAAAAACTACTCAAGTTATCCCCTTGATTTTAGTAGAGAATGAAAAGCTTCTTGATGTTAATGGTACCACAATACACCTTATTAATGTAAATAAAAAAGCTCATACGAGTGCTGATCTTTTAGTTTACATACCTAAAGACAAGACAATCTTTGTTGGTGATCTAGTTTTTAATGATAGGTTACCTTCCATACGAGATGGGGATTTAAAAGGATGGACAGATACACTCGAGGTCATTAAGTCTATGGATGTTACATTTATCATTGGTGGACATGGCAAAATTGTGGATAGAACATCTGTAGATATGACATATAACTATATTAAAACATTACAAGAAGAAGTTTCCACTTTACTAGAAGATGGTGAAGATATTTCTGATGTAGTTAATACTGTTGTAATGGAAAAATATAAAGATACAAATTTTTATGATTCTATGCATAGACAAAATGTAGAGATAGCTTATAGAATGTTAGAGTGGGGAAATGAATAGACTAGTATGTGTCTTTCTACTTATATGTTCACATGCAATTGCTGTTGAATGGATAGGATATGAAGAAGCTTTACGTGTACAAGAAAAAAATAATAAGATAATTATGATAGATGTGATAAGAACAAATTGTGGTTATTGTAGCAATATGGAAATGGCAGTTTTTGAAGATTTATATATGGAAGACTGGCTTGAGGAAAGATTTATATTAGTAAAAATAAATCTTGACAAAGATTATATGCCATTAGGAATAAAACCTGTTATGACTCCAAGTTTTTATTTTATTAATAATAAACAGGATATCATTAAAAAGTTTATTGGAGCTTGGAACATTGAAGATTTCAAATCTCTAACAAGGAATATAAAATGATAAAAAAATTACTATTAGTGTTGTCAATGTGTTTGGTACTGTCCGCTGAAACTGAGTTTGCAGAACCTGAACCATCGTTAGTT
>NZ_JBLHOE010000076.1:0-16452 GCF_047622445.1 Sulfurimonas sp. | reverse complement strand
TTAGCTATAAATTTTTTTACCTATGCTTTTAAAAAATAAGTATCTTATATTGAAAATTTCTTTGAAGCTTATCTATAACTTTATATATTTTTTAAGGAGATGAAAGTAAAACATGAAAGGTAATGAGATTGTAAATGCAAATTTCACAAGTGCATAGATTAGTATTCCATGTACTTGTGGTTAAGAGTTAGACGAGGACAAGAATATTAATGTTTTGTTCTTATATATTCAAATGCGAATAAACTTTTTCCTGAGTCAGAGTTATAATATTGACAATAAACTTTTTCTCCACCATTAGCAGCAAGTGGGCTTTTTATTGCCTTAAGACTGAACATTTTCTTTCCAGCTTTATTTAGTTTCTTTTTCCATGCACCGGCACGAGTACTATTACTACCTTTAGCACACTCTTTAACACCTTCTGAATTACCACAATGTAGCATCATCTCTTTTTTACTTAAAAAGCCTTCTCTTGGGTATTCATTTTCAAGTGCACCGGCATCTGGATTAGCAGATTTCATACATTGCATAGACCAATCATTAGAATTACCTAATGCTTTGAATTTTTTAGCATCAACTTCTAGATATACAGATTGACCTGGATTTAAAGATGGTAAAACACAACTATGAGATACTTTCCCTTTTTCTCTTTTTATAAAACCTGTACGTTTTTCTGTTTTAAAACCATTTTTAAAAGTATAAGTACCATCATAACCTAGCATGATATTTGTAAGCTTTAAATTTGTACAATCTGTTAATTCAATTAAACTAGAGTCAGGTGTGCCAAGTTTGATTGATGTTGCAGTCTTAGATCCAGAACTTGATGGGGGAACTCTTCGTTTTCCTAATTCAACTCGTGATGAATGAACACTAAGAGTATTATCTACTTTTTTTTCTGCACTGTTTGTAGTTGCATTTACTAAGTTTGATGCGATGCTATCAAACATACCTGCACTAAGAGTTGAGACTCCCAGAGCTATAGTTATTATGACCATTTTTTTCATATAATTTCCTTAATTATTTTTGTAATTATAAGAAGAAGATGTCATAACTACGTATGATTTATGTCATATTTATGTCATATTTTCTACTGAGCTTTAAAGTAGTATTTAAAAAGATTCATTCCTTCTTCATATGATACTTCATAAAAAATATTATATTTACTACAAATTGTTTTGACCATAAATAAACCTAAACCAAGACCACGCTGTGCATCATTATTCTCTTGATAGTTTTTTGTAAATATTTTTTTTGTCTCCTTGATAGCTTTAGCTTTTGACGCGAAACTTAAACAATAGACATTCCCTACTTGATAGAGTCTAATGTGGATCCTGCTATCTTTTTGGCTATGTTTGATTGCATTAGAGAGGTTATTATCAATTAAACGTTCTAACTCTATATCATTTATCTTTATATACACCTCTTCATCAAAAATATATGTAAGCGTACGATGTTGCACTTTAATCATAGAAGAGAAAAAATCAATACGCTGCTGAATAACTGTACCTATATTTACAATTGTACTTTGATAAATGACATGATTATTCGTCGATAAATATTCAAGATCATCATAAGATTTTTTCAACATATTGATAGCAGAATCAATCTGAGTTAGATAGTTATCAAACTTTTGGGATAATTTTCTTTCTAAAAATGAAAAATTATTCATAATAACAGAGAGTGGAGTACGCATATGCGCTGTCATTAAAATAATAAATTCTCTATTTTCTTGTAAAACGGATGCTTTAATTTCTTTTTCTTTTTCTAATGCAAGTTGTGAGATATGATATTTTTTTGTAAAAAAATAAATTATTATAAGAAAAAACAGATGAATAAGAATAAAAATATAAGAGTAAAAAGTAATTCTTTCATTTAACTCATTTTCATAATGCATATCGATATAAAGTTCTAGCACAAAATCTCCATTTATCTCAAGATATTCATTGTCTTTTTTAATGAGTGGAATATAGAATACAATTGCGTCATCTAAATATTTTTTTAATATTCTTTCTTCTCTGTTAGAACGTATAATTTTATTGTCAGTTCCTGTTTCTTTATGAAATTTTTTTAGAGATTTTATATACGCTTCTTTTGATAAGTGAGTTTTTTTTTCAAGAACATTATCATAATATTCTGTATTATTTAACATTTGTTCAATTCTATAAAGCTGACTTCTTTGATCTGTTATAATTTGAATATTTGTCATTGTCTCTTTAAGAATACTTTTTATATTGTAATTAATAAAACCCAGCTCTAAATAAAATGAATCATTAACTTTTGCATAAGAATAACTTTTAACGTCTGAATTAATCGTATCAATAGAAATTACGTTAGATTGATGTACCGCATTATCAAGTTCGGTATGATCCAATTCTTGTCGCGCATCTGGAATAGATGATAAATCTAAACCTATATCATTTAAATAAGTTGATTCTGTTACAAGGTAGTTTCTATCAATATAAAAAAGATGAAAATCAATATTTGGCATAAGATACTTTTTTTGAAGTTCTTGCTTAAGTACTTCTATATTGATTTTCCCACGTTTTCTTAATATACCTAACGCTTCTTGGTGTATATGAAGGAATATTTTTTCATTTGATTCAATCTCATTTTGGATTGTAATAAATGCATTTTTAATAAAACTTTTATTTATTTTAATACGTTTATCTAAATATGCAGATACTTTATTTTTTTGATCTTCCTTGTAACTCTCAAATAGAGTATAGGTGAAATAAAGTGATACAAAAGTAATGATTATATTTAGTAAAATAAGAAAATATTTATTTTTCATTATAAGAACATTCTATTGTCTGTATTTCTTCGTTTTAATGGTATATCCTTGTTTTACTTTTGTAGTAATAATATCCATAGGAAGTTTTTTCCTAATATCTGTTAAAAGCTGTCGTAAAGGATAAATTTCACGCACTTCCCCTTCCCAAACATAATCATAAATAATTTCTGTAGGAACAAGCTTATCTGCGTTTTGTAATAATATTTCTATTAATCGTTGTTCTTTAAATCGCAAGTCAATAACTTCATCTTTAAATACAAAAGACTTATTTTCCTCATCATAATAAAAATCTTCAAAAAAATATATTATTTTACTCTCATTATTAAAGAGTTTATTTACACGCACTTCCAGTTCTTTTATATGAAATGGCTTTTTGATATATTCACTACACCCAAAATCAAATGCATCTGTGAGATTTTGAATTTCTAAAGATGCAGTAATAATAATAATAGGAGTTTCAATATCTATTTTTCGTATAAACTTTACTATATCTAGACCATTATATGAAGGTAGATTAATATCAATAATATATAACGCAACTTTATGGGGAGTTGAAGATTCAATAAATTCTATGGCATTCATTCCATCATAAATACAAATTGTTTCAAAATCTTTCAAAGTAAAATACTCAGATAGAACTAAATTTAGTTGGATATCATCTTCAATTATTACTACATTTAAACTCATTTATTGCCTCTTTTTCTTTTAATCTTTTCAATCTATATTTTGAAAATGATATTCAAAAATATTAAAATTATTCTCTTTTTTAAAAACTATCTTTATATTATATTTTTTTGCTATTAAACTTACAACATAAAGTCCTAAATGTAAGCGTTCTTGATTTTTTTCTTTTGGTTTTTTTTGAAATAGCATTTTTTCATTTTCTATTTTCTGTCCACGATTATTAAAACTAATAATTGCACCTAAGGGACTTTTTTTTAATGTAATGTAAATATCTTCTTTAAGATGAGAGTATTTTATCGCATTAGTTATAGTATTATCAAAAATACGTTCTAGCTCAATGTCATTAATAGTAAAAAAAATATTATCATTTATATTGGTAATTAGGTTCATCTGATTAGCACTAGCTGCACTATCAAAATAACTAACTCTTTTTTTCAAAAAATCACTTAAGTTCATTCTTTTATTTTTGTACAGCAATGACTTATAAGAATTGATATAAGATAAATTTTCATAAGAATTTGATAAGGTTGTAATAGAAGCATTGATTTGCTGAGAATATTTATTTTTATCATTATTGAAATACTCTAAAAGTGAGAGGTTACTCATAATAACAGCTAAAGGTGTTCGGATTTGATGTACCATATTTGCAATAAAGTTTTTATTATATTTAACTAAATCTTGATTTTTTAAAATGGCCTTTTTAAGATTCTTCTCTAAATTATGATACGAGGTTGTAAAATAAAAAATCATTATAATCATTGCAATGTGCATTAAAATAAAATAGATAACATGCTTATAGGTTTTTTGGAAAAACACCTGCTCATAGGAAGTATCAGATTCTATTTCTAATACAATATCTGCAAAAAGAGCTAAAGTATTGTTGTCCTTTTTAAGTAAAGGTACATAGGTATAAAGAGTATTATCTTTTTTAATACTATGTTCTTTCCCTTCTTTTGCTGCTTTAATAAAAGCCAAATCCTTCAAAGATTTATTCTTAGTTTCATAAACCTGTTCGTAATATTTTGCTCGTGATGTAAATTTATGTTCTGACATCATCAAGTCCATTGCATAGTTAAAATTATTTCCACCTCTAATCACATAACGATAATCTAGTTTTGTATGCAGTGAGCGTACTAGATTGTTAAAAGCTTCTTTGTATTTTTTAGAGGACTTTAATACTATACTTATACCAAGGTATGAGGAATCTTTGATTTTCATAAAAGCATACTTTTTAATAGTTTCATCAAAAGAGTCAAAAAAGATTCCTCGAGATTGCTTTAAATCATATTTATAAGTAATCATATCAAGAGTATTTTTCTCATTCCTATTTATTGACATATCATAATCAATATCAAAAGGATTACTACTTTTAATAATTTTATAATCTTTATTTAATACAAAAATTTCAAGTGCAAGTTGCTGTTTACTTAAATCAAATTTTTTTGATAATGTTTCTTTTACATGCATCATGTTTGTATTAGTATCAATAGGTATTCGTTTAAGCTCATCTTCCATCATTAAAAAAAGAGGTTCAATTTTTTCAACTTCTTTTTTAACATACTCTAAATTGTTATTCATAAACTCTTTATTTATTGTAACAATTTGCTTTATCTGGTTTTCATATGTATGATTTTGGTTTAATTTATAAGAATCGTATATTAAAAACATAAATAGCAGTGTTAAATATACAATGAATATATGTAAGATTAATATTTTATATTTTAAACGCAATTTTTCCCTTTTCAAATCTAATAAGATAGTAGTATAATTGAAAGTGATTGTTATAAATATATTCTGAATGAAGTGTATTTGAAAGTGTATAATATAAAAGATGGTGTCAGAGGGGGGACTCGAACCCCCGACCCCCGGCTTATGAGACCAGTGCTCTAACCAGCTGAGCTACCCTGACATCTTTGTAAAAAATCTACATAACAAGTGGTGGGTCCTATGTGACTCGAACACATGACCACTCCGTTATGAGCGGAGGGCTCTAACCAACTGAGCTAAAGACCCACTCTTTGTAGGGCGCAATTATACTCATCTATAGCTTATGTTTTTCTGATGTTTGCAACTTTATTTGGTATTTATCATCCAAGATGAAAAAACATCTAAATAATCCCAAAAAGATTGAAGGGAAGTTGTTGTAATTCCATCTTTTTCAAGTGCTAAAATAAGTGGTTTATATAGTTCTAACCATGTTTGTCTAGCCTCTGCTGTAATTCTAAAAGGTGCATGTCTTCCAACCATTTGTGGTGCTCCACGATTTTGGTTAAAGTATGCTGGTCCTCCACAAATTTGTATAAAAAAATCACTTGAATGCTTTTTAGCTTCTTCAAACTCTTGTGCATCTAGTGGAAATAAAAAAGAAATTTTACTTACCTTTAGCTGATCGTAATGATCACTTACTAATTTTCTAATACCCTCTTCACTCATTTCTATTAAAAACTCAGGGATTGGCTTTGTAACAGGTACTCGTACCCCAAACATTACTTGTGTTATATCTAAATTCATCTATTTCCTTTTTAATTTTTAATTTTATACGCCACTGCATAAAGAAGCGGTACATATACTAAGTTAAGTACTGTTGCCCATGCTATGCCAAAGCCTAATGAAATAGCCATAGGTTGTAGTATAAGTGCCTGACCTGATGCAAAGAATATTAGTGTTGATAATCCCAGTACTGTTGTTAACGAGGTTAACAGGATAGGACGAAGTCTATGCTTAGCTCGAACTATTAAATCTTCTTTATTCTTTGTACCTGAGATAAAACTAACCATAATCAGTCCATCATTAACAACAACTCCAGCTAGTCCAACTGCACCTATCATCCCCGGCATAGTTAGGTTAATTCCCATAATAAAATGTCCAAGTAAAACGCCAAAGAAAACTAAAGGTATTGTACTTATAACTATCAAAGGTTTTTTTATGGAATCAAAAAGCCAAACTAAAGTTATAAAAATTAAAAATATCGAGATAACAGCAGACTCCATCATCTCTTTTTTATTTTTATTGTTCTCTTTTTCTTCACCTTTAATATCTACTTTGCATCCAGTATTTCTTAGCTCTTCTAATTTCGAGTTTAATTTTTTCATAACTTCACCAGAAGTTATCAATTTTTTCTCAATAGACGCAAACACTGAGCGAATTTTAACCCCATCTTCTTTATTTATTGCTACAAACCCTTGAACGAGTATAAAATCACAGATATCTTTAAGCGCTACAAATTGTCCCGATGATGGAACTTGAAGCTCGATGGAGTCAATAGAATTAATAGAGTCTTTCACTCCACTCTCTATCTTTATACGAACAAGTCCTGTATCGTTAAACATCTTTCCATATTCGCCCTTAAGATAGTACGAACGTAGTTCAGCAGATATTAACTCTTCATTAAATCCAAGTTCTTGTCCGTAAGCATTTACTCTTAGTTTTAATTCTTTTTCCCCTATTTCAGCATCATCAGCGATATCTTTTAAACCATCTATTTTTCCAAGTTCAGATTTAAGATCTTCGATAGACTTTAATGCCAGAGCTTCATCTTTTGAGCTTATGCTTATCTCTATATCATGAGCAACAATCCCTGTTCCTGGAACGGTTACAACTAACTCATCAAATAGCATACCATTTTCATCTTTTTCGTCTTTGAGAGGTTCAAGCCATTTCTCTATATCTTCGGCTATATCTTTAGCATCTATTTGTCTTATTCGAACATCTTTGTTATAGTCCAATGAAAGTGCTGGACTTATATATGTATCAAATATATTATTTGGTGCCCTCTCATGTAAATCTATAAAAATATGAAATAAATGATCTCCGACCTCAGCTTTTCTTTTTGCATCAAGTTTAAAACCAACAATTGATGTAACTGATGACATATCTTTCTTCTCAAGATTTTTTAGTAATATATTTTCAATGTTTGTAACAATTTGTTCTGTGTCTGTAAGCTTATTATTAATGTTAACTTTTCCATACACATATACTTGGGTATTGTCAAAATCAGGAAAAAGCTGGAACTTTGAGTTTTTTGCCATGACATACGTCGAGATAAGGATACTTCCAACTATAACGACAAGAGAAACCCATCGCTTTAAAAAAACAAAGTGTAAAACTTTGTCATGCGTATTTTTCATACTCTTCCATAGTCTTTTAGTAAAGCTTGCGTCATTTGATACTTTTAAGAATTCATAAGAATGTAATGGCAAAAAGTAAAAAGCTTCAAAAAGTGATGACAATAAAAGTACAGTAATCATAATAGGAATTATTTTTATAAACATCCCCATTTGACCAGTTAAGAGAAGCATCGGTAAAAAAGCAAACACTGTAGTAAGGGTAGCTGTTAAAACTGCTGGAAACATTTCACTAGCACCTACTATTGCCGCTTCACGCCGCTCCATTCCTTCTTCTAAGTGTCTATAGATATTTTCTGCAACCACAATGGCTTCGTCCACTAACATCCCTAGTGCTATAAGGGCACCAAGTAGGGAAAGCATATTTAAACTATTTCCCATTAATTCACTTGTAATGAGTCCAATCATAAAACTCATTGGTATACCAATAGCAACAACCATAGCTATACCACGATTAATAAAAATCAACATTGCAATAAATACAAGCATCAAACCAAAAATAATGTTTGAAAAAACAATATTAAGACGGTTTTTAATCCAAATAGATGTGTCCGTATAAATACTATATTCTAATTGTGGGTTGTTCTTCGTTTTTTCTTTAAGGAGGGAACGAATTTGCTTAACTAAAGCAATCGCATTTCCTTTTTTAGATTTTGTGATGTTCAAAGAAACATTTCTTTTACCATTATAGTGGGAGATTTCAGACTCATCACTTAGCTTAAATGAAACATCTGCGATATCTCCTATTTTTACTCGTGTATTTCCAACATTTATAATAGTACTTTCAATGGAGTCTTTATCTTTTTCACCATTAAATGTTGAAATATATAAATGAGAACCTTTTTCTTTAATGGTTCCAATTGGAAAAATAGAGCTTATATTTTTGAGTGCAGAGATTACTAAAGAGGGTTTTAATCCATAAGCCATAACTTTTTGCTCATTAAGATTTATGATTAACTCATCTTCCGCATCACCACGAATACTGATCTCAGCCAAATCTTTAAATTGAGAAAGTTCACTTTTTAACTCTTCAGCTTTTAGAAGAAGTTGTGACTTATCAACATCTCCGGAGAGCGCTATAAGAACAAGAGGAAAGACATGTGCTTTGATCTTTGCAACAGGATCATTCATATCAGCAGGTAAATCTTTTTTAACACTTAAAAGGACATCTTGAACATCATTTAATACTGAGATATTCTCTGAGCCAGCCTTAATGTCTATATTAATAGAAAAAGAACCATTCTTTACCGTTGATTTAATTTCTAAAAGCTCATCAATATTTTGTAGATCATCTTCAATGGTTTTAACAACCATTTTATCAAGAACATCAGCAGAAGTTCCAACATACCCACCACTTATACTGATTTTATCCATCTGATTAGGAGGAAAAACCTCTTTTGGAATATTAATATACGCAAAGATTGAAAGAATGAGTATAAAAATAAGAAGGATGTGATTGAGTAATGGTTTATCAATAGCGAACTCTAAAAAACGACGAATCATACTAGTACTGCACCTTTAAAATAATGTATCTAAAATTTGGTTTTTAAACTTAATCGATTCAACAGAAGCACTAATAAGTCTGTTCTCTTCTTTAAGTGTATCATACTCAGATTTTAGTTTAGCTATCTCTCTACTTTTAAAATAAATTTGTTGTTGAATATATATCTTAGGAAATGCGAAAATAGATACTAAAATAAGCACTAGGAGGATATAAAGAAAAAAAACAAAGTTGAGCATCTTTTTTGGATCAAGTACTTCACCAACTTCTTCTAAAAGATCCAACTTCTCACTCATTAGTTTTCCATTTTAAATGTTCTCATTTTTGCACTACGGCTTCGTACATTCTCTTTTAGCTCATCGTCTTGTGCCATAATTGGTTTTTTAGAAAGTATTTTTCCTAAAGAATTATTATTACCACATTCACATCGCATCGCATCTATTGGACACAAACAGGACTTTTTCCACTTAGAAAATGTTTGTTTTACAATCCTATCTTCAAGTGAATGAAAAGATATAATTGAGACAATAGCATTTGAAAAACGAGCCTCCTCTAAACTTTCTAAGAGTGATTTCAATTCGCCCAGTTCGTCATTTACCTCAATACGAATAGCCTGCATTAAGAGTGTTGCTGGGTGTATTTTCTTACCATGAGGCATATGAGATTTAAGTGTATCACTCAAATTCTTCGCAGAAGAAAATGGACGATTTTCAACAATCTCAGATGCTATCTTTTTGTAGTTTCGTAGTTCACCGTATTCTAAAAGAATGTGCTCAAGTTCACCTTGAGAATACTCATTTACAACTTCACTCGCAGTCAATTTTGAACCCTTATCCATTCTCATATCAAGATTTTCACTCTCATAGGAAAAGCCTCTGTCTTTTTGATCAAGTTGCAACGAAGAAACACCAATATCCGCTAAAACACCCTTAATATTTTTGACATCTACTTCACCTAAAATGTCTTTAATTATTTGAGAAAACCGACCCTTTCTAATCGTAACTCTTTTTCCAAATTTTACTAAACGCTCAGTTGAAAAATCTATAGCAGTTTGGTCTTGGTCAATGGCAATAAGTTTTATATTTGGGTTTGCTTCGAGTATCATAGACGAGTGTCCACCATACCCCATTGTGCAGTCTATTATAATTCCCTCTTCTATATTCTTAAAAGATTCTAAAACTTCTCTATAAAGTACAGGGGTATGAGGAATATTTTGCACGAGACACCTTTTCTAATTTATTACGTGAATTATACATAAAATTTATCATATAACGCCTAAAACTCTATCACTAGAGTTTTTCTTTTTAACATTTTCTAAATGTGTACACATTTTATATTAACTAAATTGATAATAGTGTATCATTATTAAAGATTACCCGTAAGGTTCAAAATGATTAGCGAATACTTTTATGAAATAATTACTCTTATAGTTATATTAACATTTATTGTTATATATTTTTTGATTAAAAAATTCAATCAAGAAAAAGAAAATGAGTTTGAAAACCCAAGCCCTAGAAAAACTAAAATTATTAAAGATCCATATGAAGATACAAACCCGCAAGAAAATGAAAAAAATACCTTTGAAGAAACATTTGATTTAGAGCAAGAAGATACTTTTAAATTTAAAGACGTTGAAGAAGGAAGCTTTGGAAATATTCAAACGAATCCATTTGAAGAAACCAACACCCCTTTACAAATACTTAATAAAGACTTAAGAAAGAAGGGTGAAGTACCTTCTCATGGAAAAATACTAAAAGAAAATTTTAAAGATTTCAAGGGAGTAAAACTTCTCGTTGCTGAAGATAATCTCATTAACCAAAAAGTAATAAATGGCTTACTTAGTACGAGTGGTATAGAAGTCACTATGGCAGATGATGGTCGCATTGCTTTAGATATTTTAGAGAAAAACAGTGATTTTGACATGATAATTATGGATGTACACATGCCAAGGATTGATGGGTTTGAAGCAACAAAAATAATCCGAGCAAACCCTAAATATGAACATATTGTCATTGTAGCACTCAGTGGCGATATAGCTACTGATGATATACGGAAAATGACTGATGCTGGAATGCAAGAACATCTTGAAAAGCCTTTGAGAATGGATAGTTTATATGATGTACTCTATGCTTATACACGCTCAAATAATTCTCAAAATAACAAAGAAATCACCCAAGTAATCATGACAAAAGAACTCAATGGAGACAAAGGTTTAGAAGTATGTGGAGGAGACGAGGTATTCTACAAAGATATACTTGCAGAATTTACACAAACCTATACAAATGCCTCAGATGAACTTTTAGAGCTACTCAAACACAATGATACAGAGCGTGCTGACGCACTCTTGCTGGACTTCATAGGTATAACAGCAAATATTGGAGCTGACAACATAAAAAAGATTGCACAAGAGTTAAAAGAAGCGATAAAGGATTTAGAAGAAAACAGTTACCTTAGTATTTTAGATGAATTTAATGTCCACCTTGAAATACTTTTAGAAGATATAGGTAGAGTAACTACCTAATCTGTCCAGTTCCATAAATTTTAAATTTATATGTGGTTAAACCTTCTATTCCCATTGGTCCCCGAGCATGAAGCTTGTTTGTACTTATTCCAACTTCTGCACCAAAACCAAAAGATCCACCATCGGTAAAGCGCGTAGATGCATTTACATATACACATGCCGCATCAATAGCATTTAAAAACTCTTCTGTTGTGGTAATATTTTCGGTAATAATAGCTTCTGAATGCCCTGAACCAAATCTTAAAATATGTTCTATCGCACCGCTAACTCCATCAACTACTTTAATATTTAAAATATTTGCTAAGTATTCAGTGTCATAATCTTCATCATATGCATGTGATGCTTCAATAATTGCTTGAGTTTCTAAACATCCTTTTAACTTTGTCTGGGCATCATCAAACTCTTTTTTTAGTTTAGGGAGTACATCAGAAGCAATAGCACGATCCACTAAAAGTGTCTCCATCGCATTACATACACCAGGACGCTGGCACTTTGCATTGATAGCAATGGCAATTGCATTGTCTATTTTTGCATCTTTATCTATATATGTATGGCATTGCCCTTTATCGTGTTTAACTACACTTACAGTCGCATTTTCACTTACATACTTAATAAGCCCTGCTCCACCACGAGGAATAATTAAATCAACATACTTATCCATCTTAATAAGTTTTGCAACACCTTCTCGTGAACTATCTGGAATCAAAGACACTAAAGATCTTGGTAAGTCATTTTTTTCTAAAACATTTTGAAGAACATTAGCAATTGCTTTATTTGAATTTTCTGCTTCTTTTCCACCTTTAAGTACACAAACATTTGAGCTTTTAAAACATAATGCTGCGGTATCAGATGTAACATTTGGGCGAGATTCATAAATAATCCCAATAACTCCAATAGGAATACTAACTTTTTCTATTTTTAAGTTATCTTCTGTTACCCAACCATCAAGGACTCGTCCAACTGGCTCTTTTAATGCAGATATCTCTTCAATTGCAACTGCCATAGAATCAACTCGTCCTTCATCTAGAAAAAGTCTATCCATCAAAGCCGAAGTAAGCTCATTTTTCTTCCCATCATCCATATCAACCGCATTAGCAACTAACAACTCTGAAGTATTCTCTCTCAAAGCTTGAGCCATCTCTTTTAAAATTCTATTTTTTTCTTTTCCACTTAGTGTATTTAAAATTCTACTAGCACTTTTTGCTTCTTCTAAAAATTGTTCCATAATTTGACCTTTATTTCAATATGTTATACTAACATAATAAAATTAACTTTAGCCGTCTTAGCGGCTTAAACAAAATTAAGGAATATCTATGAAAACAATCACATTTATCGGAAATGGCAATATGGCTCTTAGCATTGCAAAGGGTTTAAAAAGTATCTATAAGATAGAAGTGGTTGGAAGAAGTCTTGAAAAAATAGAACTATTTGAAAAGGCACTCGATACAAAAATCCAAAAAGTACTGATAGATGACTTTGACATGAGTGATAAAACTATTATGCTATGTGTTAAGCCTGCTAATGTTGAAGAAATAGCTACAAGGATTAAAGGTAAAGCAAAAGTTATTTATTCTGTTTTAGCTGGAACTTCTGTACAAAAATTAAAAGAAAATCTAAACCCTCATGCAGTTGTAAGAACAATGCCAAACCTCGCAGCAAGTGTAAACAAGTCAATGACTACCCTAACTGGCGATATAGAGTATAAAGAAGAGGCTGAGAAGCTTTTAGGTGCTATAGGCGCAACACGATGGCTAAGTAGTGAAAAAGAGATTAATATTGCAACAGCTCTTGCTGGAAGTGGTCCTGCTTATCTTGCACTAATTGCAGAGGCTTTAACTGATGGTGCCGTAAAACAAGGCCTTAAACGTGATGATGCCATGGCAATTATGCGTGGTCTTTTTGATGGTTTTGGCTCACTTATCCAAGAAATTCACCCCGCTTTACTAAAAGATGGCGTGATGAGTCCCGGGGGCACAACTGCTGCTGGTTATGCTGCCCTTGAAAATGGAAATGTAAGAAATTCCTGCATCAATGCTATAGAAGATGCATATAAAAAAGCTACTGAGCTTTAAGAAAGGTATTTCAGCATGATTAGACTAGGTGTGTTTTTTGATAAAGTAGATGAAAATGAAACCAATATCTTTAGTTTATACCAACAAAACCATAATAAACTCTTACACACTGGACAGATACTTTCCAATTTACAAGCAGAGATTTTACACCAAATAATTTTAGAAACAAGGATTATTCTCAATAATGTGGAAAAAGACAAGCTTAAAATTGATATATATGGATGTAAGGATGGGCATGATAATGCGATGAAGTTTATGAAATATATCAGGGAATGTTACCCTGATTCAAACCTTCTTGGGCACAGAAAAATCACAGATTAAATTTATAAAAACTTTAAAATTTCTTTTTCTATATCCTCTTTTTCTATAATACTATCATGCACTACTTTCTTTGAAAATAAGCCCTTAATCATAGTAGGGATTTCAACCTTTGCTTCTTTCGCGATTGATTCTAAAGCTACACTGTCTTGCGCATTTACTTCACCTGTTAACGCATTTGCAATAACTGGCGAGAACTTTGTCCATTCTGCAGTTGAGTAGATAATACTTTTAATTACTGGGTTAGATTTTGTCTCATATGTCTTAAAACACGTTGCAGTATGAGGATCCATAAGATAACCTTCATTTTTAAACGTGCTTTGAATATATAATTTTCCTTCAGCATCACTACAATAATCTGCTACAAATATCTCTTGTAGTTTTAGAAGCTCTGTATCTGTTAATGTATAAATATTATTTTCATCCAAATCTTGCATCAATTCTTTTGTTCGCTGAGAACCATAAAGACTATAAAGAACTCTTTCAACATTTGAAGATTTAAGTATATCCATAGCAGGTGATGTAGTAAGCTTTAAGTCACTTTCTCGAATATCATAAATACCAGTTTGAATTAAGCGTGTTAGGATGTTGTTTTCATTTGATGAGATAACTAGTTTTTCAACTGGAACTCCCATTTCCTGTGCATAAAAGGCACCAAGAACATTACCAAAATTTCCACTAGGAACATTCAAGTATACTTTTTCACCCATTTGTGTAGCACCTTGTCTTACTAATTCTAGATAATTATGAATATGATAAATAATTTGGAAAATTATTCTT
This sequence comes from Sulfurimonas sp., assembly GCF_047622445.1. Lineage (GTDB taxonomy): Bacteria > Campylobacterota > Campylobacteria > Campylobacterales > Sulfurimonadaceae > Sulfurimonas. Next base: position 1,664 of record NZ_JBLHOE010000076.1, on the reverse strand, counting down.
CCAAAGTTTACAGAGTTAGCAGCAGATAAAGATATGTGTTTATTCTCTAAAGTTTCTTTAAAACTCTTTGATACTAGAAGATTTTTCAAAGCTGCTTGTGCATCATCAAAATTACCTCTAATTCCTATAACCTTTAAATTAGGTGCATCTTCTGTAACCATTTGAAGTCTTTGTACATCAGAAGTTCCATTTGCTGGATACATACATACTACTTGAATATTTTTTTGATTTTTAAATGTCTCTAATGCAGCTGGACCAGTATCTCCACTTGTCGCTGCTAAGATAAGATAATTTTCTTCTCTTTGTTGTGCAACTGATGATAAAATTTTTCCAAAAGGTTGTAAAGCCATATCTTTAAATGCACGTGTTGGACCATGATAAAGTTCACTTACATAAAGATTCTCTTTTACCTTTACAACCGGCACTGGATTTGTGGTATCATCAAAGTTATCATAAAGATCAAGTGCTTCTTGTATTACGCTATCTTCTATATCTATTTCAAAATTTGCTAACAAATCTTGAGCGAGTTCTTTGTATGAAGAGTCAAGATGTTTGTTTAAAAATGTAGTCCCAAGTTTAGGGAGTGATTGAGGCACATATAGTCCACCAAATGAAGCAATTGGGCTAAGTATTGCTTCTGAAAAAGTAACTGACTGAGGTTTGCCTGACTCACATCCACGTGTTTGAATAAAATTCATGTAATTCTCTTTAATTTTTATGAAATTATATCCAAAGTTTTATGATATTTTTTTAGCGGCTAGTGTTTTGCAAGTGTTTTATAAAGGATAGGAAAATAAAGAAAAGAATTATTGCACCAGTTATCTCATACCCAATTGCCCAAACAATAAAAACAGAGCTCAAGTCTAAAAGTGCAAAATTCGTATATGCAGCTTTAGCTACATAAAAAAATAAAAAAGTAATACCTACGACATAAGGAATCAATATAAAGTAAAGGGCATATACGATACCCTCATAACCACTTGGTACGATTAAGTATCTTGAAAAATCAATTTTCCTAGAACTAAAATTTCTTTCTTTTACAGGATTATTACTTCTTTTTTTTTCATTTGACCTAAGCATTTTATTGTAATAAATACTATTGTGTTGATTGTTATTAGATTCAGACATAGCACTATTATAGCTAAATATAATTTAAAAAATATTTAGCTTATATAGTTTTTTATTGTTATTTAAAAAGTCTTATTGGATTAATATGATATGATTTTTGCGTTACTTCAAATATAAGTTCTTCATTTACACGTCCAATAGAGTAGCCTTTTTTAATTTTCTTACCCTTTTTAATGTTTGGTGAAATCTGTGATAAATTTGCATATATCGTATGTAGCCCACCCTTATGTTCTACAATGACAATATTATCTAGTACAGCCGTTTTATCTGCATAAATAACTTTACCATTAAAAACAGTTTTAACTTTTGCGTTTGGCTTTTTAGATTTCAATGAAATTGATTCATTGAATATTTTAATCCCATATATGGGATCAGTATATGTACCATATTTTTTAGATATCGTATATGAATCTAAAGGAGCAATTGTTTTAGGACCTTTATATTTTTTTGTCTTAATAGCTTGATAAGAACTAGCATGTCTTTTTACATTTGGCAAATTTTCCTCTTCAATAATCTCTTTTTTATTAGCAAATGCC
>NZ_JBLHOE010000075.1:0-16571 GCF_047622445.1 Sulfurimonas sp. | reverse complement strand
TGGTACAACAACAATGTTTTGTTATGACTTTTAAATACATGCTCACTCATTCCATATTGTACTGTATGGTTTCTTGAACTGTTGCCGACCGACCCAAGGGTACGGGGAAATCTTTTCGATTATAATACTTCAAACAAAGGGTTATCCAATTTTGATAAACTTAAAAAATTAATCACTAGTTTGAAGTGAATTGCCTATTATTAATCTTTTAGCATATATAGATAATTATCAACCTCCGATATTATGTCATCAAGCGATTCATGATTATCTATATTGTATGCTAAAAAGTCAATACTCATAGCTTGATTGCGTGTAAAACCCTCATTCTTATAGGAATAATGTTGAAAAAAATCATTTAAAGACTCTTCTACCTCTTTTGAAAAATCTTTATGTACTAATATTACAAATCGATTTACATTAAAAGAGAATAACTCTGCAACTTCATCCTTAAGTAAAGTAGAAAAATTATCTACTAAATACTCTGAAAACTTCGTATAAATTTTCTGAAGAGATGATACGCCAAACTGCTTAATGTATTCATCTATATGTTTTAACCCAAAACATATAGCATTGTATTCAATTCCATTAGCTTTACAGCCACTTATTTTTTTTCTAAATCCATTTCTTAATAAAAAACCTGTTGTAAAGTCAATCTGCAAGTCATTATTTTCTGGTAGCCTAGTGGATTTTACAGCATTAAGCTGATCTATTTCAAGAAAAAAGCACATCAATTTAGATGAGTTTTTTATTTGTGTTACTTTGATTATGTATTGAACTTTTTCATATGTCTGAACACTTAAAGTATACACATACGTTTGATTTTGACTTAAATGCTCTAATACTTCATTATTATTCATTCCTTGAAGTAGCTCATCATCAAATAATCTTCCTAAAATTATGTTAGCATCATTTTTTTGATTAAATGTTTTGACAAACAATTCATTTGCATAATCAACACACCCTCTTTGAAATATTACAATAGGAGCGAATAAACTCTCAATAATCAACTCTTTTTCAAGGTTTTTTTGCTGTTGTTTTTTTTCTAAAAATATTTTTCTTTTTGCATTATAAATATTGATTACTTCTTTAGAAATCAAATTAATAAATCTAGTTGCATCTATGGGCTTTAAAACAAATCTATCAACACCTAAATCTACAAGTTTTATCAACTTATCACTATCATTATAAGCAGAAGTCACAATAACTAGCTGTTCTTCATTGATTTCTTTTATCTTTTTTATCATCATAAGACCATCCATTTCTGGCATCATAATATCCGTAATGACCATATCGTATGTATCGAGTTTATATTCCGCTAAACCCTTCATTCCATTATCTACATACTTAATATTTTTAAATAACTTTAATAGAAGTTTTTCTACCTGAGAGGCTATTTTATGATCATCTTCAACATATAAAATCTTTATTGATTTGCCGATTTTTCTAATTTTTCTAATTACTTCAGGATTCATCGTTACTCTCCCATATAGGTATCTGTATTGTAAAAGCTACTCCATCCACTGTATTTTTAGCGAAAAGTTTCCCTTTTAAATGTTCTTGAACAATAATTTTGGACATATAAAGACCGAGTCCTGTTCCATTTTTTTCTTTTTTCGTTGAATAGTATGGCTCAAATATTCTTGGCATAATTTCATCGGGGATTCCTCCACCATTATCTATTATACAGATTTTTAAATCATCTTCAGCTCTACTACATTTTAATTGTATTATTTTATTTTGTTGTAAAGAGTTTAAATTTTCAAAGCTATCTTTTGCATTAGAGATGATATTTAATATAACTTGAATTAACTCATTTTTATATATATTGATAATAATATCTTCGCACTCTTGTACTTGTAAATCTATCTGTTGGCTGTGAAGTTGTAGAAAAACCAAACCTTTTACCGATTCTGTAATTATTCTACTTGATATTTTTTCTTTTTCTTTACTCTCTTTAAGAAAGTTTCTAAAATCATCAATAGTTGAGGAAAGGTATTGTACTTGAGTGTTGATATTATTTAAATCGTCTTGTAATGTTTTGACATTAAGTTCATCCAATGCTAAATCCATAGCTATATTAGCAGAAGTCATCCCGATAGCAGTCAAGGGCTGTCTCCATTGATGGGCAATCATCTCAAGCATTTCTCCCATTATAGCTTGCTTTGATTGTGCTAAAAGCATCTTCTCTTTTTCTTGTATTTGATTTACAGATGATTCTACCATCTCTTCAAGTTCTTGGACACCTTTACATGCACTTATGGATAAATTTATTTTCGATTGAAAGTTTCCAAGCATAGCTGCTAGTTTATTAATATTTGGGTGATTTTTATAAACAAAGACCATACACCCATATTTTAGGGGTAAGATAATTATCTCTAAATCGTTCTCTTTTACTATTAAAAACCTTTTCTCTTTGTCTATGTTAATATCAGTAGTAAATTCTAATTTCTTCCCAATATGTAAAAAAGGTTCTTCTTGTATTTTATTTTTATAATACCTAGCCGTAATGGCACCTGTCTTTCTTGAAAAACTCGTTAAAACTTCGAATATCATACTATCAAGTTCTAATGTATTACCAATTGCACTTAAACATTCATAAGCTAAGGTAAGCTGATTTAGTAACATACTATTTTCCTTATATTTTAAAGTGTACCGACTACACAAGTTTTATTATAGAAGTCTATATATCTATCTGATTTATTTGCAATTTCTCCTAAAGTCAAAGCACCAACAAGGGGTAAACCTCCAATTATAGCTCTTACGGAATCTATCTCTTTAACAAAAGTATCTTCTAAAAAAAGAACTCGAGATATACAATCAATCATTATCACTATCCCTATCTCTTTTTCTTTTTCTTTTTTATTATCCATAGCATTGATTGCAGCGAACTTTGCAGCTTCAATAAGTTTAGACTTTTTACCTTTTAATACTTGTATAACAGAATTTTGTGGCATAACACCTACTAACACTAAGCTTTTACCGTCACTAGCAATTGGATCTCTTACAATAATTTCTCCGCTATAACTGACTATTCCCAATGGATATGATTTTGCTAATTCAAAAAAATTATTTTCATTAAACGTTAGTCCGCTGTCTTTTTCAACTATGCTTTTATAAACATCAAAGGCATATTCATAATCAATCTGTTCAAGTACATTTTTACTACTAGAAGTAGCAACATGCGGGCCATCTAAATACTCCCACCCATGACTAACTCCAACATCTAAGTCTTGTGCAAGAGGAATTATAAGTGCAGAATTTTGTGTAATATGTTCAGGTGTAAAGATGACCCTTTCTTGGCGAAGTGTCATCTTTCCAGCACCACCACCAAATATTTTACACTCTTCATTTGTTGATTCAAAAAGAGAGACTAAAAATGGATCTATATAAGGACTCAGACCATCTACAAAAAGTAGCATTGATTTTATAGAGCTAAATTTTTTTTCGTCTTCTATCTTATTTTCCATATTATTTACTAATATAGGTTCTATTAATATATCTATAGCGATAAGACCATCTTTATAGTGTTTTCCCCCAAATATTATTTCTGGAAAAATAGCACCATAACAATTAACATTTAATTTTTTTATTGTTTCATGATTGAAATCACAATTTTCTGACACTAGTAATAAGTACATTTTTTCTTTTGAGTCTTGGTACTTTAAAAACTCTTCAAGTGAGTTTAAGTAAACTGAATTCATAATTTCCACCTCTTATTATTGAGTCAAAGTATAAATAATTATTGTCACTTATGTGTCACTCACTATTTTGTAACCCACTCCATGTAGATTTTTTATAAGCTCATCAGGAATTTTTTTTCTCAGCTTATATATATATTTTCTGACATTTTCTATATCCATATCAATACTATCCATATAAAAATAGTTTACAATTTCATTTACAGAGACTGTCTGGTTTATTTTTTCTACCAATATATAAATAAGTTTTTTTTCATATTCTGTCAATTCTATTAACTCATTATTTATATATAAATCTTTTTCATTTAATTTAAAGATGACATTATTATTTATAACTACACTATTTTTTATATCTTTTTCGTTATATAAGTTTTTGCAAATAATATAAAATTCATCTAAAAGAACTTCTAGGGAAATAGGCTTTTCTATAAATCTACGAATACCAATATTTAGAAGCTCATGTAAATAATGAGCTTCTCTATGTGCTGATAAAATTATTATCTCTTGTAAGGGATTGATTGTTTTTATGTGTTTTGATAATACAGTTCCATCCATCTTTGGCATCGATATATCACTCAAGACAAAATCATAAGTATTTTTTTTATATAATACTAATGCTTCTTCACCATTATATGCGCCGTCAACTACTTTAAAAAGAGGGTTTAAAATTCGTTCAATCCCCTTAGAAACTTCTTCATAATCTTCTACAAAAAGTATACTCATTTGCGAAGTGTATTTTTTTAATCTTATAATTTTACTTTTTTGTTCTTCAAAATTAAATGCTAAATTATCCATAACTTATTGTAACATATTTTCTCCATATATGACACTTTAATGTCAAAAAGTATCACAGCAAGAGAAATTTTTGCAAAACACCCTGAAGTAAAAAAACAGCTTTGGGGTGGAAGTCTTTGGACCAGTGGTTTTTATGCAAATACTGTAGGGCAATTTGCAAATGAAGAAACAATAAGAAATTATGTGAAAGACCAAGGAAAGAAATATACAAAGGTGCATACTAGTCAGTTGTTATTTGACTTATAAGCTCAAACGTAAGTGATACCCCGTACCCTTGGGTCGGGGTCGTTCATTATCTTATTTAAAATAAAAAAATCGCATACATGTTAAAAATAATTATTTATATCAAAAAGTAGATATCTTTGTCTTTTTTAATTCTTTACGATAAATTTTTGAATTTGGAAGGTAGTTTTCAACAAGATCATGAAATGCTTTAGAATGATTCATATGTTTAAGATGAGCGAGTTCATGGACTACTACATAATCTATGAGTTCTTTTTTAGTTTTTATTAGTTCTGTATTAAATGTCAGTTCTTTTTTGGAACTGCAACTCCCCCATCTACTTTTCATTTTTCTGAATTTTATTGTCTTGTATTCTAAGTCCATTAGCTGTGAAAAATAGCTGACTCTTGGAATTATATACTCACTTGAGTACTCTTTATAAAAAGAATTATAGTACTTTATGGTGTTTTGCACTGAATGAGCTCTCATCTTTTCAAGCTTTACCCTTAAAGAACTTGCTTCTGGCATATCTATACTATAAATTTTACCAAAAAGAAGAACTTCATCCGCAATACTTACTTTTACAGGAGGGTTTTTTTTAATTTCAAGAACTTTTTTTCGTATCCAAGATTCTCTTTCAGTCAATAAATTTAATACAAAGGCATGAGGGACTCTTGATGTTTTTAAAATTATCTCTGCATTTTGAGATATATGTATATAAGAGTTTTTAAGACCTTTTTTTATTACGTGAGTAATTTCAAGATCTTTATAAAGAATATTATTTGTAGTTGATTGGATCTTTTACTCCAGCTACTTCAAAGCCATTCAGTCTAAGTCTGCAACTGTCACATACCCCACAAGCTGCATCTTCATTTTTATAGCAACTCCATGTCAAATGTAGAGGCACATTCAAATCTAGTGATTTTTGTACAATTTGTGATTTTTTTAGATTTACTAAAGGCATATGGATTTTTATGTGCGTAGTATCTTTGGTTCCAAGGTTAATGCTCTGTTCCATACTTTTTATGTAAGACTCTCTACAATCAGGATAACCACTACTATCTTCTTCTACAACACCGATACTGATAGCTTCTGCACCTTCTTTTTCTGCGATGGCAGCTGACATACTCAAAAAGATACCATTTCTAAATGGAACATATGTAATAGGCACACCCTCTTCTACCCCACCTACAGGTACATCTATGGTTTTGTCTGTTAAAGCTGACGCTCCAAGTTGCTTGAAAAAGTCTAAGTCTAGTACATATCTTTCTTTTACATTTAAGGTATCACATATGTTATCAAAACATGACAACTCTTTAGATTCTGTTCTTTGGTCATAGTTAAAATGAACTGCAATTACTTCGTAACCATCATGTTTCATCATGTATGCACTCAGCGTAGAATCCATACCACCACTCATAACACAAACAGCTTTTTTCTTTTTTGTTATATTCATAAAAAGATTTTAACATATTTTATAAATAAATTTTCAATTGCGCCGATATAAAAGTAAGTAAATAATAAAAGGATGTATTATTATGGATGTATCAAGTTCTAGTAACACAGATATGAGCGCTATTCAAGTAGATGTTTTACAAAAGTCTATTGAAGTCAATCAAAGAGAAGCTTTAAAGATCATAGAAAGTGCTGTTGAAGAAACAAAACAAGTTTCAGCACAAAAAACTGGAATAGGAAAACATTTAAACATCACTGGCTAACGCCCTTTTCTAAGCCTCATTAGATATAATTCAAGACATGATTGAATTAGACAACAGAACCTCTTTCGAGGTTAACAAAACCCTTTTAAGTAAAATCGCAAATTCTTACACAAACAAAGAGATTGAACTCATTATTACGAATAACGATGAAATACAATCAATTAACAAAGAACATAGAGATATTGATACTCCTACGGATGTACTCAGTTTCCCCTATGCAGATATGCCTATGTCTCCACTTGGAAGTATAATTATCTCACTAGACTACATTCAAGAAAAAGCCAAAGAACTAGGGCATTCAGAAAATGACGAATGTGCACTACTATTCATTCATGGATTACTTCACCTCTTAGGATTTGATCATGAAGTTGACAATGGTGAAATGAGAGAAGAAGAACAAAAGACAATCAACATGTTAAATCTACCAAAAAGCTTAATAATCAGAACACAAGGATAATATACAATGGATTTTATAATTTTTTTCGCTGCAATGTCAGCACTTATATATGGTGCAGATTTTATAATTAAAGAGTCAGAGAGAATTGCTCTGCATTTTAATATTTCACATTTTGTAATTGGTGCTACACTTGTAGCATTTGGAACATCACTTCCAGAGATGGCAGCATCTATGATGGCTTCAAGCCAAGGAAAGACAGATATGGCTGTTGCAAATGTAGTAGGAAGTGTCATCTTCAACATCACTATGGTTTTGGGAATTGTGTTTTTCATTTCTAAAAAAATGAATCCAAAAAGAAATCTTTTTGCGCAAGATAGTGCTTGGGTTATTATTCCTGTAGTGTTTTTCTTCATTATGATTCAAGATGGTGTAATTGGAAGAGTCGATGGTATGCTTTACTTACTACTCATGGTTTCTTATTTAGTGTTTTTATTTACAAGTTCTAAAGAAGATTTAGAAGGTGAGATTGACGAAGATCTAGGAAAAGAAAAATTCAACTGGGCAAGAACAATACCTTTTTTAGCTGTAGGTTTTGCCCTTACTATCGGTGGTGCAAACTTTGTAGTAGAAAGTGGTACGCATATAGCAAGAGACTTTGGCGTTAGCGAGTGGATTATTGGGATATTCTTAATCTCTTTAGGTACGTCTCTTCCTGAGCTTGTAGTATCTTTGGTAGCCGTTAAAAAAGGTAATGCTGAAATGAGTATAGGAAATATTATCGGATCAAACGTAGCAAACTTTTCTATGGTTCTAGGTGCTGCATCGCTCATTAATCCATTATCAGTTGATTTAGCAGCTACAAGTTTTGATATGCTAATTATGCTTGGAGCATCTTTGGCTTTATTATTTATCTTGGCAAACAAACTTTATAATAAAGCAGGTTCTATTTTTCTTCTTATTATTCTCGCTTTATTTATTCAGAACTCTTTAGGTTAATACTCAGATAGAAGTACAACATGAGTACTTCTATCTGGTAAGTTTAACACTTCTTTCCCAATCAGACTGTGTAGCAACATCATAAACTTTCCAACCTTGTTTTCGTAAGACTTTTGCACTCACACTACTACGACTACCTGTTCGGCAATACAAAACAAGTTCTTTATCTTTATGAAGATTGATATTATTTTTCATTATCTCTGCTATGGGTACGTTTATAGCACCAGCTATATGTTTTACTTTAAACTCTTTTGGTGTTCTTACATCAACTATCAAAGCACCGTTCTTCACCGCTTCTCTAGCTTGTAATAAAACTTCATCACTTACTCTAGAACAACCAAAGAATAAACTTACAATAAATAAAAATATGATTATTAATTTTTTCACTACATACTCTCTTTCTTAAATAAGTGAAATAGTATCGTATTGTGTTTAATATATAAACTATATACACAGTTTAAAAGCTTTAAATAGTATCCATTTAAGTATAATCACTCTATGAAACTATTATTTCTTATAACATTGCTTAGCACACTATTGTTCTCAGCTAATGAGTCATTCTCTAAAGAAAATGAAATAAATATTACAGAATTACTTAGATCTACTGCAGATTATCTTGATGATTTTTCAGCTAAAGATTTAAATATCACATCTATAACAAATAAACTAAACAGTATTACCGATGATACACTCCAAAAACTGAGTGCAAAACTAAGCTATTTTAATGTTGAAAAAGTGCAAAGTGTTACGTATGAAGTTAAAGTCACTACAAAAAAAGGGATTGAAGCTTCGGTTACGGCAGTAGCACTTACAAGTTATGGTACGCTTGTTACTGCATATCACAATGTAGAGGCATATAAAAAGATTACTGTAGTAGATTATCAAGGGAAAAAGTATAGCGCAACCATTGGTAAAATATCTGCTGAAAATGATTTGGCATACCTTCATATAAAAGCTAAGAACATACCATTTACCACACTAGCAAATCATACATTGTTGGGAGAAGAAATTTACCTGCTAAGCTATGAAAGTTTATTACTAGAAGGTATAGTATCTCAAATAAAACCTAACAATATTATCATAAACATTGAAGCAAAAAAAGGGACTTCAGGTGGAGGCGTATTCAATAACTCAAATGAATTAGTATCTATACTTATTCGTAAAGATATAGTAGATAAAACTTCCTCATCTGTCCGACATAATGCATTTCACAGTATCGTAGAAAATTTTCAATATAAAGATGAAATGAAAAACCCATATGGCAATGATTATGACAACTCCTATTGCTATAATGAAGATGATTTAAAAATATGGAATCAGTATGCCAAGTCCTATGATTTTAGAACACAGGAAATGCATGCTCTCTTTATAGGTTTATGTAAAAAAATGAAAAATAAAGACCTAACGACAGAACAAGCAGAATTTATTTTTGAAAGTAGTCGGGTTCGTCTCTTTGGAAAATAAGTCACTTTATAGGAAAAATAATGCTATTTAATAAAAACGATATATCTATACTTACAAACTTAATTGAAGAAGCAGAAGCTGTAATTATAACTGCTGGCGCAGGAATGGGTGTAGACAGTGGCTTACCTGACTTTAGAGGTAATGAAGGATTCTGGAAGGAATATCCACCCATCGCTAAGTTAGGTTATGAGTTTTCTGAGATGGCTAATCCATCTTTGTTTGATACTAATCCTAATTTAGCATGGGGATTTTATGGGCATAGACTAAAACTCTATAGAGATACAGTTCCTCATGAAGGTTTTAAACTACTCTTAGAACTTACTAAAAAGAAAAAGAATAACTATTTCGTATTTACCTCAAATGTAGATGGTCAGTTTCAAAAAGCTGGATTCGACAATGAAAAAATATATGAAGTTCATGGAAGTATACATCACTTACAATGCTGTGAATCTTGTACTCAAAGTGTATGGGATAATGACATAAAAGACATTGAAATAAATATGGATACACTTGAAACGCAGACTCTACCTCAATGTAAAAACTGTGAGAACCTGTCTCGACCAAATATACTGATGTTTGGAGACTGGTCTTTTATAGCTAAGAGAACTGATAATCAAGCACGTAGATTTCACAACTGGACTATGGAGAATAAAGGCAAAAAAATAGTAATTATAGAGATTGGTGCTGGGAGTGCAGTACCGACAATACGAAGCTTTGGGGACAGATTCTCTCGAGTAGAAGAAAACACTACTCTCATACGCGTAAACCCTAGAGAGTATGATGTGCTAGATAATAAAAACATTGGTATCTCAGCTGGTGGACTTGAAGGTATCCAGAGGGTGTGTCAATAGTTTTATAAAAATTTCTACAAAGTTTCTATATCTACTAATTCAACACGATTACAATCTTTTTTAAGTAGCTTTTTATTCGCAGCATCTTCTTCAGCTAAAACTAACAAGTCAGCAAAATCATCTTTTTGGGCTTCAAAACTATGCACATCTTTGAGTGTTTCAATTGTTACAATACTCTCTTTAAAAGTAGTGCCTAATACTACATTTCTTAGACCCTTTGCGTATTCACTTTTTATTACTTTTGCTATTTTTTCGTTACTAAGTAGTTCTTGAATTAATATCTCGTTATTAACATCTGATTTACATAGTATTTTGTAACTAACCATCATTTTTCCATTCATGCATAATTTCCTTCTTTATTCTTTATCCACTATTATACTAAATCTTACATTGAGCATAAATTTTTATTGCAAAATGAAATGGTTTCTATTAGATAATACATATTTGCTATAGTTTACTAAGACAAATAAAGGTGTACGAGTGAAAGATTTACATGAAAATAAAAAATTATTTGATGCTACTTATAGCCCTAATACAGAAAGAGCTCGAAAAGAGATGACTAAAAGCGTATTTATCGCTCCTTCACCTTCTGATATTCGAGTTTTTAACTATCGCTCTGCATACGAGATAACAGACCAAGCAAGTTTGATTAAATGTAGTAAAAATGACATTTCTCATGATGAGGCGATAGAAGAAGCCACACAACAATTGACAGGTCTTAGCTCTAAGGATTATTCTAAAAAAATAGATGAGCTTTTTCTTGAAAAGGAAGGCAAGTATAGAGAAATAGATATGATTTGGGAAAATTTTAACTTTCCTACACCAGATTTAAATTTTTCAGATTTTCCTAACTATGGTGGGCTTGATATATCTCGATTTAAACCAGAAAACATGCTCAAAAATGGACTAAATTATATCCAAGATGCTTCAATCTTCAATCTTAGAATTGAGAAATATGAAGAGGCTTTTTTTAGCTTTGATGATTTTGAGGAATTTCTATCTTGTTTTGATACCCAAATAAAACGAGATGATGAGACATACTTTTTGGAGTATATGAATTATTTACTCCAAAAAAAAGAAAAGTTAGAACTAAAACCTGAGACGCAAGAAGAAATGTATTATAGAGCAGCTAAAGCTATAGGAATTTCAGATTCAAATCTTAATGTATGTATTTCTACATGGAAAAAGCTTGTGCTACACAAAATTCTGGCAAAAGAAAACTTCGCCCAGAAGATGCTATATTCTTATTGGAACTTTCAAAAAAAAATGACGACATATCGTATAGAATACAAGCAATCTAGTGTTTTATACTATGGTAAATATGCGAAAGATTATGTAAATATCTATGAAGACAACTTTTTTCGAAATTCTGAAGAGTATAATAACGACATGAAGTATGGCGTAAGCATTTGGGCTGAATTAAATACTGATGGATTAGAAAGTTGTAAGGAATCCTCTATTACCAACAGTAAGTTAAGTGTTGTTTTTGCTAAAAGTTACATCGACGGCTCAACACAAACGATTGCGACTTTAGATTTTGACTATATAATATGTTTTTACAAAAAAGAAAAAAATGGTGCCACATATGCATCTCGAAATGACGATATTTTAGCGGTAACAGGAAACGATATTTATACTGTTCTTTCACAACAGTTTTATCCCCTTCTTGGAATCTCTAAAGGAGAAGGAATACTTGAGCTTATGAAGCAATTCACTATAGATGAAGGAGAAAGAGGAGGTGTCTTAAACTTGCGTGATATCAATATATCTTCTAAGTACTCAGACAAAATAATTCCCGAGTTGATTAAGGGAATTTATCATCTTGTTACGTATAACAGTCCCTCTTCCTTCCCTCTTTTCTCATGTATGGTAGATGGAGATATTATTGTAAACGATGAACTTTTTCCTGTTATAAAGTCTCCCTTATTAACAGTTGTCTCTTCAAACTATCTCATCCAAAGAATACGTAAAGTTCAAGAAGACAAGTCTAAACAAGACTCTTATTATTCTGATTTCTTCTCGGAATATAATGGTAATGCCCATCACTACTACAACAACATGACGTTTGATCCATTGCGCCCTATTTTAGTGTACTAGTTAAAAAGCAGTATAAAAAGGATATACATAAAAAATCATCCTTCTCCTTAAATATAATTTAGATTCACTTCTGAATCCAAATACCACTACCAGCTAAATAAGAACATATTCCAACTTTAAGAAAGTAAAACTAATAATTTCAATTTACTCTTCCACCAACCTAATGAATATTATCAGGATATCGCTCTATAAATACCCATAGAGATTCAGTATGTGTCAATATACCATCATCATCATAATATTCCCTTTTAGAAAGATAAGTTGCACCATTAACTGTGCTATAATATTCTTTTATATATATAATACCATTACTATTGTAAAAATATCCAAATCTCAAATTTCCAAATCCATTATATTCTTTCCATTCCCCTATTTTTTTACCTTGAATATAATATCCCTCTCTCTTAAGATGTTCCGAAAACGAGTCATACATCATATATAGCCCATCTAGTAAGCCTTCTTTATAATTCATTATAAAATACAACTTACCTGAGGACAGATATGATATGTTTGTGCCATCATACTTATCATTAATGTAATGATATTCAGCGCTCAATTCTCCAGATTCAAAATAACGCCTCTCAAATCCATTTTTTTCATTGTTTAGATAAGAGACTTCTCTCCATAATTGACCAGAAGAAAAATAATATTTCCATACACCAGTTTTTTTACTATCTTCAATAAATTCCTCCGTCTTTAATTGCTCATTCTCTCCGTATTCACAATTCGTATAGTAATAAGGCTGTTTTGATGCATAAATACGATATGAGGATGAATTTACTGTGATGTCATACCCACTTTCCTCAAATGCACCATTGTAACTTATAGGACATACTAATAGTGGAAGAGGTTTTGAAATACACTCACCATTCAAGTTCAGATCATACCCCACATCACATGGACTGTAGATAAACTTTCTTACCGCGGAATCATATGCTATATCATTCACTATAACTCTAGCGAATGTATATAGGTATATTTCAGTATATTCAAGATCTTCCATGGTTAGAAAAAGTGGTTCACTATATTTTACTTCGTTATTTTCAATCATCTCATTGAGTCTATAGTAGGCTACTACACTCTCTTGCGTACCTTCATCTAGAGAAAGGGTTACACTTATGCCTTCCCCAATAATACCACTGGATGGTGTTGCATTTACCCCTGAAGGCACTAAAGGAAGCACTATTTCATTAGTTACTATTCCTTCATTATCTTCTACATAGATACCTACTATTCCGTAAGCTAAACCTTCAGGTATTGTTGCCTTAAGTGAATACTCACTATTATTGGTGATAGTCCCTTCTATTTTATTGCCAGTATGATCAATAAAATATATTTTAGTAGCTTGAGTAAGTGCTTGACCAGACAATGCAACCCAAGACCCTTTTATGAGGGTATCATCTTCTTCGGGATCATTTAGACTAAAAGGATTAATATCAAAAAGGAGCTTTCTAGTCTCTTTGTTTCCAGCGGTCAGATAGACTGTACCACTCTTGGCAGTATCAGGTACTTTGACCTCAATCTTATCTGCTGTACTAGAAAGTACTTCAGCTTCTACATAATCTAATGAATCCTGCCCACTAAAATAAACTTTTATATCATCTAAAGGTATCCATCCACATCCTTCAAGAGTCACAATAGCACCTTTGTAAGCACTACTTGGTACAATAGAATCAAAGTAGACAATTGTATCTGTCGAATCAATGATTTTAATCCATTCAGGATACATCATGTAAAGACCTTCATCATATTTAATAAATAGACTAGCATCTTCAACACTTCCTCCTGTAACCAAAGATTGTGGAGAAGAAAAAAGAGCATCTAATTGTCTTCCTTCATCGAAGGCAACGGTATTGTCACTTTGGATTTCTTGATTTCCTATCGTTAAAAATGCAGAAGCTACTTTACCTTCTCCTCCGGAAAATCCTTCGCCCTTAAGTTCAAAAGTTACTTCTTGTGTTTCTGGGGATATTACTACACATAGTGGTGTTACTTCCTCTATTTCAAGTGCAAACTCAATATCAGCATTTATTACCTGAGGGTAATTGTTCATGTCATAAATACTTTCACTTATACTGATACCATTAGAAATATCTCCCAAATGATCCCATACAAATTCTGCAGCACGTGCAACTAATCCCACATGAGCAAGTTGTGCCAATACACTATCTTTTATGAGTTCATTTTTTAGTTTATTGGCTAATTCTGCGGCTAAAGTTCTAAGTGCAGTATCACTAGTAATACCACTTAATTTAAGAAGTCCTTTTGCTGTGTTTTGACAAACAGTTCCTGTCGGATTGGTAGAACACGCTACTATATTATTGATTAATGGTTTCACTAAGTAAGTATCTACAAGAATTGCTCTTGTAGTATTTTTATTTGAGACACTTTCAAGTAATTGAGCTACAATATCCCCATCATAGATATCACCTAAACCTTTAATAACATTCTTATATTGATAATTTTTAGGGATGCTTCTATCAATTAGGGTAGAAAGAATTGAATTAAATGCTGGTACAAGAATTCCATCTATAACCGTACGAGCTTTAAGAATATCGGAGACTTGAGCAATTTTTTTATCAGCTATTGAACCATATGCTCCTACAACAATTTCTAAAGATGAATCAATCCCTTTAAGTTCAATCTTTTTTTCACTAGATATCCCAAATATTGGCCATCCCTTAGGGCTGATAATACCTTTTGCAAATTCCATATCCGTAAAGTTAGATGGGTGTTTATAATTTATAGAGTATTCTTTATCTTCCTCTTTTGAAGTAACTTCAACACTTAAAAAAAGTCTACTATCATTTACAATCCATACACTACCATCACTTTTTCTATTTTCAATATAAATATCATTATCTTCTGGAGTTTGTGTAATTGCAACTAAAGGATTAATTATAGATGCTCTTGAAACTAACATCTGAGCTTCAGATACTTGCCGTTGGTTTTGAAGAATATCTACTAAAGCATCTCGTAACTTCTGTTCAACAATAGTATCATTTAAACTAGCCCATGTGTTTATATCCTCTTTTTGAAGAATAGCTATATAGTCGGCAAGCTCTTGAACTTTTTCATTTGATGCGATAGTATCATACAATGAAGACAAAAGATTGTTCTCGGACACTGCTGTAGCACCTAGTCCTTGCAATGTCCATGCAATTGCAGTTGACTCGGCATTAAGAGTAGTTATCTGTGTAGTATCTTGAGTTATTACTGCACTATAGAGTATCGAACGCTCATTATTTGCTAACTGTACCATCACATTGATATACTGTGCATCACTGTTTTCTAGAGGAAGAGTAGCCATAAAGTTTTCATTCAGTGGATATTCTTCTCCTCCCCACACCAAAGAGATGTCTGAGGAATTGATATCTATATCATTGTCTAAAACGACCTTTATATCTATATTTCTCTTTACAGAAAGATAGAGACGGTTTGTCTGTATTTGGCTCATTTGCAGATAGATACTTCCCGAACCAACCCCTTGTGGTACAGTAAAACTAACACTTTCACTACTCGATGGTGTTACAGTTTGTGTAAAGGAACTCTCTTGCCCCTCAAATACAATATCTACAGGTATTATTGGTAAATTAACTCCTGATAATACAACATTGTCTTCTACTTTAACAACTTCTGGTATTACTTGATTTAAATATGGAGTTTGTGATGTTACTACAATGTAAGGTATCGTCGTTAAGCTATTAAAACTTGCAATAGAGAGCTCTCCATCCATAATACTTACAGGAGCAGCAAAGCTAATACTTTGTGTTTCTGTTGAAATAACTACTGAAGTGACCTCTTGTACGCCTTGACTTGTATTAACACTTATTTTAGTATTAGTATCTGTTAATCCACGCAGTGTTAGGTTACTTTCCATATTAGGAGAAAGAACATCATTCATCTTGATATTTTGCATATCTGTAATTAAGGAAAGAATTAAAGGTGGACTTGTTTGCAATTCATTCCATCTATTAAGAATTATAGTAATAGCGTTAGTATCATAAAGTAAACTTTTGATTTTTTCAATAGAAGAGGAAACAGTCTCCCTGTCAATATTAACCCCACTAATAACTTGAATAGAAGCTAAATAAGCAGAATCATTTGTTGGATTATCTTGATTTTCTTCTGCTATATTTGTTTTTGTACCAAGATTCTTAGTAAAATATACAGCTACTTCTGCTTTATTTGTAATTAGGTCTTGTCTCTCTATGGCTGCTGCTAATTCAACTGCTGAGAGTGTTGGAAAGTTTGCAGGTGTTAAGTCTAGAGTTAAAGATAACTCCATAAACTCAGCTACCATATCAGATCTTGACTTACCATTATCCAGAAG
>NZ_JBLHOE010000074.1:0-16709 GCF_047622445.1 Sulfurimonas sp. | reverse complement strand
ATGTAATCACTAATGTTTTACGCTGATTCTTTCCTACAGAAAAGTCTGCTATCGCGCTAAGATGATCAGGGCCAAAAGCATGAATTATCCCATACCAAAAGATTATAATTAATGATAACTCCATTTCCTTCCTCCAATAAACTGAATGTACATTCACTATAATAGTATTTAATAATTAATTATTTATTAAAAAATTACTTTCTACTCTATTTTAAGAACTAAATAATATAATGTTCCTATGAAATGTATCTATTGTAATCATCCCCATACTTATATTCTTGCAGATAATCAACGTAAGTGTAGTAAGTGTAAAAGAAAATTTAGCCTAAGAAAAGTACAAAGAGAAGAAAAGCTCTTTAGGCATTTTCAAAAGGGTCATACAGCAAGAAAAACCGCTTTTGATAGTGAAATGCATTTTCTAACAGTTCAAAATTATTTTGAGAAATTTAGAAAAAACATTGCTATTTATTCGGATGAAATGTATCAACAAAATTCTCATAGAGTAACAGATTATGATGAGTACCTTTATTTACCTCGAAGTCTTAGTATAGAAAAAAACATAGATAAACTTCAGCATTTTCTCACGCTTTGTTATGATGATACGATTTATAATATTATGATGCCAAAAACAAAACTTTCTGTACTTAAAAATCCTGATGAAAAAGATCATAAACTCTTAATAAAATATCTCAAATTTAATAAAATTTCTAAACTTTCAAAATCCCAAAATACAATTACAAAATTTTGGGATTTTTTTGAAGAATTTATTTGTCAGTATAAGGGGGTAAGCAATGACAAGTTTATCTTTTATCTTAAAGAAGCGGAATGGAGATTTAACCTTCAGCAAAAAAATACACAGAGCATAAAAGAAACTTAACAAATGAATAGTTATTCATTAATCAAGTACTAACTTATAATTTTTTACTATACTTATAAATATGAAATATATAATTAAATCGAATCTAAAGGCTCATTAGTATGTCTCAATCTTGTCCCATCACATTTAAACGAATAGATGGAAATGTTGCTAGAATAGGAGCTTTTTTTGTTGTAACTTTAGTTGTATTATATTTAGCCACATCTTTCATTTTATTTCTATATATATTAGCATTAGACTTTATTACACGTCTGTATTTAAACAAAGAATTTAGTATCATTTTTCAACTCTCAAAAACAGTTAAAAAAATATTGAAAATTAAAACAATGATGACAGATGCAGGTGCAAAAAGACTAGCTGCTACATTTGGGCTAATGTTTTCTGTCCTTCTAATAATTGAAGCTCATTTTAGTTTAGATATAGCATTATACATTACTGCAACCATACTGTTAATATGTGCTTCAATGGAAGTTCTTTTTGATTATTGTGTTGGTTGTAAAGTTTACTATATAATAAAGAAAATTTATCCTAACTTTCATAGTTAAGCAAATTTCAAAGGCAAAAATATGAAACATCCAGTAAGAACATACCTTCAAAAAGGTAAAACCTATCATTTTTGTACCTGTTCTCAAAGTGAAGATGGCGTGATTTGTGATGGGAGTCATAAGGGTACTGACTTTACACCTAAAGAATTTATTGCTACTCGAAACTCTGAGTTCTTGTTGTGTTTGTGTAAAAATAGTTCATGTACACCTTTCTGTGATGGTGCACATGCAAAACATGAAAAATTAGATTTAGATTTTTTACTAGATTAAGATCTTATTTCTATAAACCTAACTCCAAAAGTTTTTTACGTCTTCTTTTTGAAATTTATATCCTAAAACTTCACAAAGAATACTAGAGGAAAGAGGCTTTATAGGCTTTACTTCACCACTAAAATAAGTTTCCTCAAAACCAAAGTTTTTACTATTTTGTGTAAATATCTCTTTTTTTGTTGATTGGATGGGTGCTACTACATTAAATATTTTATTTCTAATACTTTGCTCTATAATACTTTGGATCACTCCGATAACATCATCACGGTGCACATAGTTTGTTGGAGAATCTTCTATAGTTTTAGCACATGTATATTTACCTGCAATTCTATCGTATCCCATGAGTCCACCAAGTCTTAAAATTACGGTATCTTCATCTTTTATCTTTGCGAGTTCTTCAGCTTCTATAATAAGCTTATTGTCATTATAAAAAGAGGTAGAACTTAACAGTATCATTTGTGTCTTTATTGCTTCATTTAAAGAAACTGAAAAATATACATCTTCTATGACGTCTAAATACTCGTCTGATGGAGGAACCGCAATGATTAAGGCATCGCAATTGTAAAAGCCCACTAATGAGTCCATATTAACATCACGACAGAGACAATTAACTTCGTGTCCTTGTGCTTCGAGCTTTGCTTTGAGAGCATTACCTACCCACCCACATCCTAAGATAGCAATCTTTTTTTTCTTTTTAGTCATTATTTTCCTTCATATTTTTTTTAAGATTATAAATTTTTTCATACAGCCCTTTACCAGTAGCATATATATAGTGCTTTTCTTTTTTTAGTGTGATGAGATTATCAGTAAAAGAAGCTATTGGTAATGAACGTAGAGGTAAATTAGATTCTTTTACGCTTACTTCGTAAGATAAATCAACATTTTGATACACATAAAAAAGCTTTTCATCAAATTTATAGCTCTCAACATAAGTACTTTTACCATATCCAACACCTATCGTTGCAATAGCCCAAAAACCTATATAGCTTAAAAGTAATACTGTATATACTATAATTTTCCAAAGTATTTTTTTTGTCTGCTGATCGTAAATATTGCGAATTATTTTATATACAAAAAATACTGATAGTATATATAAAAAAATGATACTAACATTCACAATATTTTCAAGCATTAATGATGGAACCCACTCTATAATATTTAATGTGAAACTCAAAAATAAATAGACTGTTATTTGTATAAAGTTTTTAAAAAAAATCATTAGTATTTAATTCCTTAGGGTGCCGAATGTAGCCATAACTTGACCTAAAGCAATCCCACCATCATTTGGAGGAATTGTGTTAGAAATTATAGCATTAGGAAATCTCTCTAACACTAAGCCTAAAAGTACCCTGTTTTGAAACACCCCACCACTCAGTACTAAAGGTAAGTCATAAGGCTCGTATACCCTAGCTATTATTTCTACTAAAGTATGGAAAAATTTACTAACGGCTGTTGCAATGTTTTTTTCTTTTAGTAGTTGCGTAAGTAAAGGAAGTATATCTATTTTTTCATTTTCATAGCCAAAAGTATAGTACCCTTCAACTGAACTATCAAATAACTCTTCAAGCATCATACCACTTTCGCCCTCAAAGCTCATCACTTGACAAATACCAAGTAATGAAGCCACCGCATCAAATACTCTCCCTATAGAGGAGCTTAGTGGGGCATTTAATCCCTTTTCCCATGCAATGTAATAAGTTCTAAGTTCCACTGAAGAAAATTCTTGCGTAGTTGGATTATCAAGGCTCAATACATCTTCACCATAAAGACTAAAGAGAAGTGAAAGAGCTACACGTTTTGGTTCTTTAATAGCTTTGGTACCTCCCAAGAGTTTAAAGTACTCTATGGATGCCACTCTCTTATACTCTTGAGCATCACAGACTATAAATTCTCCACCCCAAAGCATACCATCATCTCCATAACCTGTACCATCAAAGGCTACACCAAATACTTTACCCTTTATCTGCTTTTCCGCCATTACTGCTAAAATATGGGCATAATGATGTTGTACTTCTTTACCTACTATGTCTTCATTATTCTTTATAATTTTATTTGCAACTTTTGTTGACTCATACTTTGGATGCTTATCATAAGCAATAATGTGTGCTTTAAAATTATAAATACGCTCTAATGTTTCGATATTTTTTTCATAGTATTCTATCGATGAAATACTATCTAAGTCCCCAATATGAGGAGATAATATTACCTGATTATCAAAACCAATAGCTATAGTGTTTTTTTGATTAGCCCCCAGAGCAAGTACATTCTGTCTTAGTGAAAAAGGCAAAGTAACACGTACTGGAGCATACCCACGAGAGCGTCTAATCACAACTTGTTGTTCTTTAACTACCATCACTACAGAATCATCACATCCATTAACAATATCACGGTTATGATCTAGGACATAGTCATATACACCTTGTAACATTTGTAAACTCTCTAGATTTGTACAAATGGGTTCATCAGTTACATTAGCAGATGTTGCTATGAGAGGACGATTGAGTTTATTTAACAAGAGTAAGTGCAAAGGTGTATAAGGTAAAAATAGTCCTATGTAAGAGATATTTGGAGCAATAATACTTGAATGTTTTTCTTTCATTTTCACAACTACAATAGGTCGTTCTTGAGAAAGTAAAAGTTCTTCTTCTTGCTTAGAAATAACTGCAAGTTCTCTAGCCATTTTTATATCGCCGACCATTACAGCAAAAGGTTTAGTTGGTCTATTTTTTCTTTTACGAAGCTCTCTTATAGAGTCTTCATTTGTAGCATCACATATCAGATGGTAACCACCTACCCCTTTGAGTGCTAGGATCTTACCTTCGTTTAATAATGCAACTGATTTTTCTATCTCATTTTTTGTATCTATTAATTTGCCTACATTATCCATCAACTGCAACTTTGGTCCACAATCATAACATCCTATAGGCTGTGCATGGTAGCGTCTATCTAAGGGATTAGTATATTCTGATTCACATACCTTACACATCTCAAATGTCTTCATTGATGTATGACTTCTATCATAGGGTAAATTATAGATTATAGAGTAACGTACACCGCAGTGTGTACACGTTATAAAAGGATATCCATAGCGACGATTAGTAGGATCTAAAAGTTCTTTCTCACATGCCTCACAAATACTTACATCGGGAGGAATATTAACAGTTATATTCCCTTTACTCTGGGTTTGAATTATCTCAAAATTATCAAAAGCTTTGTAAGTAATCTCTTTGTGTTGGATAGTTTCAATCGTCGCTAAAAGAGGATATTCATACTCTACAGCTATTAAAAACTGTTTGAGTGTAAGTGTGTCGGTATTAATAATAATTTCAACACCATTACTATTATTACTCACTGTACCTGTTACTAAGTACCTTTGAGAAAGAGTATAAATAAAAGGACGAAAACCGACACCTTGTACTGTGCCGGTAATGTTTATCTTATAAGTACAAAGCTCCATGTACCGCGTTCTCCTTACCTATAGGAAAGTTTTTACTCATGAGAGGATTTTTCACTCCGAGTGTTTTTTGTATTCTTCCATAAAGTGATTGATTTGCAAAAGTTTCGCCAACAAGTACTACAATGTTGCTTTCTACTTTATCGCAAAGTTGAGGGACAAGCTCACCTATGTAATCACCAAAAGATTCATAAATACTGTAACACATAAAATTATTTTCAACATCGCCGAGCTGATAAGACATTATACTTGTTAAAAAAGCATAATTATCAAAACGGTTGTCCTTAACCTTCGTGTCTATCTGCAATCCACCTTTACCTAAAAAGCTAACTGCCTCAGCTGAGATTCCCTCAAAACTTTCATCTTCAAGTCCAAGAGTGATGGCTGTAACTTCAAAGATATCCATATCTCCCTCTAAATTATCTAAACGTTCCCATACTTCTGGGTAAGCTTTTTTATAATTATGGACCAATCTATCTGAACCATCTCTAAGTGTACTTATTTTTTCCCATAAGTTATCAGATTCAAATGCTATTGCTGGCACTGCGTTAATGACTTGTTTCCCATTATAATATAAAAAATTCAATGTACCATCAAAGTGGACACCTATAGCTTTTTGTCCAACTTTACCATGTTCTGCAAGAACGGATAGCATAGAGGCTTTATATTGTTCAAATAGTTTTTCATTATTGTGTCCACTCTCAAAATCTTCTTCTGTATCTAAGACATATATTTCTTCTGTTGATACAGAATCAAATACATCAAATGAATCTATAATATTTTCTCCATCAACGCGTACACAAGCTAAATCATGAGCCACGGTAACTCGATTCTTTTCATTTTCCACCATTGCAGGATAAAGAATTCGTTCACCTGAAACAAAAAGCTTTGTGTCTTGATTAATAAAAAGTTTTGTGTCTTTTTGTGTGTTAATAGGCATGTCAAAATCAACTAAAAAGTCTGCTACTTCATCACTTCCACATTCTACATAAGCTAGATACTCTAAACCATGTTTTACTGCTTCTGCTGCTAAAAGCATTGTCATTCCATCATCTGGATATTTTACTAACGCAGATGATCCATAAAGCCTTTTCATTACATCACTTTTAGTTGCAACTCTTAAGAGCGGACGTTCTATGCTCAGTAAAGCATTAAATTCTTGTTCGACAAGCATTAAATGTTCATTAAAACCCGCTGTACTTGCCATAAGTAATGTTGAGAGTCCAACACTATCTTTACCAGAATCAGCGAAGTTATATGGTGCTTTACTTAAACCTATATCAAGTTTTTGTGTTGTAAATTTTATCTTTTTTATTGCATCTGCATCTCGGTTAGGATAAAAAAACTTTCTATATCCATGCATTGTTTTCATAAGAACAGTTTTTCCTGTACTAATAGCACCAGCACTTACTTTAAAAAGATTACGGTAATCACCTTTGTTAAGAGCCATGTATTCTGTCTCTCGGTTAAGCATACGTAAACCTATACCACATTCTATACATGATATAAGAGGATAATCCTTACGTAATGAGTTCTCTGTCCTCTCTTTTTCGCACGCAGTACAAGGCACTAAAAATTTCATGGTAGTGTTTGCTCGAGTATAAGGGTACTTCGTTAAAAAGGGATGTTGTGAACCACAATTATTACAAGATGTAAAAGGGTAATAAAAACGACGTGTACTTACATCAAACATCTCTTTTTGACAGCTTGGACAAGGCGCAATATTTACAGGAAGATTCACTTCGCTTAAAGCTAATAATGATGGTTTTTCTTCGCTAAAATAATGTTTCCCCTTGCCTAAAAATAACGAGGCTGGTAATACATCTTCCATACCCAATAAAAAACTTTCCAATTTTTCATCGTCTTGATTAAAAATCATAACAATTTTATCTTTTGTTTGAATTATTTCTGCTTCAATACCTACTTTCTCCGCATATGCACGTATTAGGTTTGCTATATAATTCTTGTTGGAGCTAAATGCTATCTCAAAAATAAAATACATTGATTTTCCTAGTTTTAAATTATTGTTTACTAAACAGCTAGATTAAATCATCTAACTGTATACTAAACAAACTTTGACATATCTGTAAAGTCTGCTATCTTAGGGTTTGCATAAGCTTCTATAATACTTGTAAAACTCACTTCATCTACATTTTTCCGTGTGAGTATAATGCCCGAATTTTTCAACTCATTTAGTGTTTCTTCTACAAGTTTTGGCATACATACTAATGCTTCAGGTGTCATAGCATTTTTAACATCTATAATATCATGAGGAACCATAGTGATAAGCTGTACTTCACCCATCTCTTCGTGAAAAGAACATATTTCTATCATCATAGTTATTTCTACTTCATTAGCAGTTTTACGTGTGGCAGACTCATTTGCCATCACTTGCTCAGAATTTTCAGAACTTATAGTGCCGACAGGACCTACTTTAGACCCTGTTCCAACAATAATAACCTTGTCATATTCTTGATAATATGTCATCAAGGTAAACCCTAAAGTACCACCCTCAACAATAGTGAGTTTAGGATGTACTTCATAATTTTCTTCAATATACTTCACAAGATATGCACCTAAGCCCTCATCATGAAACATTATGTTTCCTATACCAATGAGTGCTATTTTTTCATATGCCATTTATTCTTCTTTTGTATCTTCAATCTTAACATACTTACTACCGCCTACAATAATAGATACATCACCTTCTTTCCAGAAAATTGTTCTCCAAAATTGGTAATAGATATGAAATACTACCCATGTTATAAGTAACCACATTGTTATGTGATGTGAAATACGCACATCCATAAGAGTTGCTGTAGGTCCACCATCAACCATCCATGCAGATGCTACTACTGTCCAATCAGTTACCATATGCAACATCCAAGGCCACCATGCACCAATACTACTTTCTCCTGAGCCTAGTCCATGTACATACATTTGTAGTCCAGTTAAGAGCATCCATATCATCAAAAAATGAAAGATAAAGAAATAAGTAACATTAAAACTGTCATTATGTTCAGAACTAAACTCTTTACGTCTGTTGAGTGTTACAAGATTTAAAAACACTTCTCCAAACTCAACTAGATTTGCTCTGTTTGGAATTACTTTTTTGTACGCTTTATCAACACGTGAAAAGAAAGTCAAATAAACTATAAGTACTGATGTAACATCAAAAATAATCGCAAACATAAAGTGGACCCAACGATTCCAAGCCATTACATATTTGTCAACTGCAGTCTCTGCTATAAATGTTTGATAGTATGGATCAGCAATATACAAACCTGTTATAATTGCTGCTATCATTCCTAAAACATTTACCCAGTGTATGATTCTTAGAGCACCTGTTCTACGCTTTACCTGTCTATATCCTGGTTTAGCTTTCATAGTGTCCTCCTTTTAAAATGCACAAGTAGGGTCAACTTTATATACAGCCAACTCCTTGCCATTAGTGTCCATAACATGCACAGCACAGGCAATACAAGGGTCAAAACTGTGTACCGTTCGGATGATTTCCAATGGTTCTTCAGGGTTGGCAACCTTAGTCCCAATAAGCGATGCTTCATAAGCTCCTATTTCACCATTAGGTCCTCTAGGACCTGCATTCCAAGTAGAAGGAACAACAGCTTGAAAGTTAGATACCAATCCATCTTTAATAACAATCCAATGGCCTAAAGATCCCCTAGGAGCCTCTGCCATACCTCTACCTCTACAGTCTTTACTTACTTCATCAAAATCAAATTTTGTCCAAGTACTAAGATCGCCAGAGGCTGCGTTTAAAGCAAGTTCAGCTGCCCAATCTTGCATACCATCAGCTATCATCTCAGTTTCGATAGCACGAGCAGCTGTTCTACCAACAGTAGAAAAAAGTACTGTAATCGGTAGTCCTGAACGCTTAAGAAAGTTACCAACATATTTAGTAATATTTTTATCACCTTTTACATATCCAATAACCATACGAGCTAGTGGTCCAACTTCTACCTTGCGTCCATCATAAAGTGGAGATTTAATCCAAGAATATTTACCCTCTGTTTTAAGATAAGCATAACCATCATCTTTTTTATCAAGTCCCGTATATTCAGGAATAGTTGTTCCTACATAAGGATGCTCAGGAGCACCAGTACCTTCAAACCATGAATGTGTTACATCTTCTGTAATTTTATCTTCATCTAGTTCATGTACTTGACTAATATCCCCATCAAGTACTAGCCCTGAAGGTAAAAAGAGTGCTGACTTATAGAACCCTGTATCATCAAGTCGAAAGTCTCCATAAGACATATAAGATAATAGTCCTCCACCGGAGCCACCAATACCTTTTCCTAATGTACCCTTATGGTTTGTACCATGAAAAGATTGTGATGCATCCGTTGCTTCTGGTGCATATGCTGTACCAGCCATATAAATATCTGGAAGGTATGCTCTTTTAACAAAGTCAGTTGTTTCACGTAATAACTCTTGAAAAAGTGCAATACGTGCAGGATTTTGAATATCTTGAACACATGTTACTCCACCAACAACAATTGATTGTGGATGTGGAGATTTACCACCAAAAAGTGCATGCATTTTAGACATACGTCTTTGTACATCTAGTCCTTTAAGATAATGAGCAACACCAATAAGGTTTTGTTCAGGAGTAAGCTTATAGCCTTTGTTTCCCCAATATCCATTTCCAAAGATACCTAAACGACCTTCTTTAGCAAACTTTATAATTCTGTCTTGTATATTTTTAAAGTCTGAAGCTCCTGACATATAGGGAGTTGTTCCAGCTGCTTTTGCCCACTTTTCAGCTTCTTTAGCTGTAGCTACTGGATCCGCTTTTGTTGCAGATATAATATCCACAAAGTCAAGAGCGTGTAAGTGGTAAAAGTGTACAAAGTGATCATGTACTTGAAGTGAACCTTGAATAAGGTTACGCACAATACGAGCATTTTTAGGAATAGTTACGTTAAACGCATCCTCAACTGCTTCAATAGATCTTTGGTAGTGTGTACCAGTACACACACCACAAATACGCATAGTCATTAAACCAACATCTCTAGGGTCTCTATTTTTTACAATAGTCTCAATCCCTCTAAACATTGTTGAAGAACTCCACGCATCTATAATTGTGTTGTCACTATTTATTACAGCTTCAATTCTAAGGTGCCCCTCAATTCTTGTAATAGGGTCAACAATAATATGCTTATTTCCGTTTACATCCGTTTGATGGAAGTTACCATCTTCTCCGTGTAATGTACTCATTAGTATTCTCCTCCATCTTCTTTTTTACCTGCAATAGCACTTGCAGCTGCATGGATACCTATACCAATACCAGCTACTGTCAATAGTCCAAGTCCAAATTCATCAACTGTCTTTTCAACCCCACCTGTTGGTGCTTTGATGTTGGCATTTGCCATTGGTCTTTCATATGCATACTTATCCCAAAAATCTGGTTCAGAACATCCTATACAACCACGTCCAACACCAATAGGCCAATTCACACCTTCGTTATAACGGATAATAGAACAGTTGTTAAAAGTCATTGGTCCTTTACAACCCACTTTATAAAGACAAAAGTTATTTTTAGCTCCTTCATCTCCCCACTCTTCAACATATTCACCCGCATCAAAATGTGCACGTCTTTCGCAGTTATCATGGATTCTATATCCAAATGCAAACTTAGGACGTAAAAGTGAGTCAAGCTCAGGAATCGTACCAGTAAGAACATAGTGTAAAATAACTCCAACCATGTTGGATGGATTAGCCGGACAAGCTGGAATATTTATTAGTGGCTTACCTTTAACAACATCCATTACCCCTACTGCATCAGTTGGGTTTGGTGCTGCTGCTGGAATACCACCATACGTAGCACAAGAACCAACAGCAACAACTGCTGCTGCACCTTCTGCTGCTCTGTGTAAGTGATCCACAAATGTTTCACCTGTCGCACCAATAGTTCCATAGTTACCATTCATACCTAGTGGAACAGCTCCCTCAACAAAAAGTAAGTACTGACCTTTAAAATGCTCCATCGCGTCATTCATCTGCTTTTCAGCTTGGTGTCCTGAAGCTGCCTGAAGTGTTTCATGGAATTCTAAAGAAATAATATCTAAAATTATTTCATCAATTTTTGGTCCATCTGAACGTAAAAGTGCTTCAGAGTTACCGGCACAATCTTGTAACTCTAGCCAGATAACAGGAACTCTGTTCATAAGTACAGCGGCCTCAGCCACAAGTGGGGTAAATGAAGCAGGAAGCATAAGCATAGCAGTAGTAGCAGATGCCCATTTTAAGAAGTCCCGTCTCTCAAGTCCTTGTTCTTCTATACTCTCGGTAAAATCCATTCTGTTATTAAGAGGTGCGAGTTTTTTTAAATCCTCAAGCCTCTGTTGACAAGATGCATATAACTCTTCATAATATACATCACCTTTATTGGTATCGACTTTAGCACTTTCTGCCGTAAAAAGTTTTTTTACAGATTCATCATTTGCTACACTCATGATATTCCCCTTTGTTGTTTTTTTATATTGAATGCCTATTCAGTATAGTATTTTATAATAACTTAAAGTTTGTTGAATGACTATTCATTTAACTACTAAACTCGTTTATTGTAACTTAAGGTATTAAATTTAATCACATAACTATGATATCTTTCTAGCCATAAGATCTGATATATATAAGTACATTATACTAAGATAAAAGCCATCAGGTGGCCAAGTTAACCAATAAAAGTAAACTATGAAAACGTGAATAAATGAATGTGGTTTAAGATAAATATGTGATAGATGGGTAAGAAAATCAACGGAAGTACTCCTATTTATTCTCGCTACAGTAGAGTGTATTTGTAATTTATAAAAGTAGGGAAGCCTAGAGTTTAACTAGATTTATCTTTCATAGAGCCATGAAACTTTACTTCGAGTTTACTACTATTTCTATTTGCGTGATAACTAAATACAATCCTATACTAAGTGATACCTGTTAAAAGTATTTATACGAGTGCTAATGTGTTGTACAAACTGAACATACATCAAATGTGCGAAAAATAAAAAGTGCTTCAGCTTTAGTATGTCCAAGCATTGTTTTTTGAACAGGAGTTAATTTATTCTTAGAAGAACTTCCAATATTCCATTGAGTTGGAGTAATAATCTCATACTTTTTTATCATTCCATTTTCTATATCTACTTTGTGAATAAGAGGTCCACGAGGAGCTTCTACAACCCCTACTCCACTGGCTGTTATTTTATCTATAGAGATAGGCTTATTGTATGAGTTTTCATCTATAGAAATAGTACTTAACAAATCTTTAGAATGTTTCATTAAATATGCTAGTTCATATATCCTTGCCATAACACGAGAATAAGCACTGTCCTTATAACGTCTATGGACATTTCTTATTAAAGGATTTTCTAGAGACATCATCCGTGACAACGAACCAACTTCGTAGTAATTATCTTTATACATAGCATTTCTTGCATAAGTTTTTTCATTTGGGGAGTAAGATTCTATTGTACTTACATGCTTTACATCTACCTTAAATGAACGTGTTTGTTTTACTTTGGAAGGTTTAGTAAAAAGATGTTCCCCTAAAACTATAAATCTGTCATAGGCTAAACCCTTGTCTTGCATACCTAGTTCTCGTAAATATTTTTCAATTTTTGATATATCGGCCTTCCCTGTTACAAACTCTTTACATATTTCATAGCCTAAGAAATTCTCTAAATTAACACCTAAACTTTCTTTTTCAAAAAACTGTATGAGTTCATCAAGAAAACTCTGCGCTTGTAAAATTTCTATATATGTAGGGTCGCAAGTAATTCCACCCGGAACCATATATGAAGAATGCGGCCATTGTCCACCAAGGAGTGCTAT
The DNA here is from genome assembly GCF_047622445.1 of Sulfurimonas sp. GTDB lineage: Bacteria > Campylobacterota > Campylobacteria > Campylobacterales > Sulfurimonadaceae > Sulfurimonas. The sequence goes on along the minus strand of NZ_JBLHOE010000074.1, from coordinate 3,715 downwards.
TGCCTTTGTAGCTAAACTAGCTCCATATGCACCTTTAAGAGGATAATTTTCTTCATCAGAATCTGTTAATTTCAAAAGCTCCGGAATCAGTACCATGTACATCCATTTTAAATGGTTTTGTATTATCTCCATTACCAAGGTAAACTCTCGTATATTTTTTGCTTTTGTACTTAACTCCACTTCATGCCCAGAATTTTTATACGCATCTTCTATTGCTCTCACGCTTGCCATCAGGTGAGCATGTCCACATATTCCACATACACGGGGAGTTATTACTAATGCGTCAAGGGCATTTTTTCCTTTTAAAATATTTTCGATACCACGAAAATGAGGAAATGCTATAGTTGAAAAGACTACTTTTTCATTTACTATATCAAAATAAACAGATGCTTCCCCTTCTATTTGATCAACGAGTTGTTTTGTAGTCAATGAGTTTTCCTTCAAGTCTTTTGATACTAAATGTTTTTGCCATTCCAGTCATTGTTAAGTATACTCTTTTTGGTATTTCTAAGGGAACGTCTTGAGGTATAGACATATTTTTTTTTGTGCTAAAAAGGTTTGATCTTGGAAAATCAGGCTCCGTACAACCAAAGCATGGCGTTCCGACACGCGTTTTAGAACTCACTTCATTCCATAGAATCTTATTACAAGAGGCATGTGTCATCGGAGCACGGCATCCTTGTTCGTAAAACATACAACCTTCCTTTAGACCAAACCCTTTTGTATCTATTTTCCATTCAAAATATTCGTTTCTTGTACACCCATGATGAGCTAGATTACTATACAACTCTAAAGGTCTATGAAGTTCATCAAGTGGTATTTCTTTTTTATTTATAAGCATATTTAACGTGTAACTAAGCCATTCAGGGTGAACTGGACATCCTGAAAGGTTTATTACCTTTGTTTTAGATTCTCTTAGAGGTCCAAACTCTTCTTTTTCATTAAAAATGAGTCCACTATTTCGCTCTGGAGCAGAAGCTTTAAAGATTCCACCAAAACTTGCACAACTTCCAAGGGATATAACATACTTTGCATCTTTTGAGTAATGCTTCAAAATATCCCCAACTAAAACATCATTTCTTTTTAAAAGAGGGTCATATGCCCCTTCAAAAATGAGTACATCACACGATGCTTGAAAAGAAGTGATTTCTTCAAGGGTATGTGTACATTCTAAAAATGGATGATTAATCATATCAATATTACTCAGTAAAGATGGGAGTGATGGAAGATTTAAGAAAGAATGTATGTTACCGTTACAAGTAACACCTTGTATCCAAATAAGACGAAGCTTAGCTTCTTGATTTAAGTGCATAGAAAATGTTTTCAGAAATACTTGTTTTGTAATCTGCCAAAGGCTCAGGTAAGATATCTTCACCAAATAAGAAAACCATACCACCTAAGTAACCCATAAAAAGCCCAAAAGCACTAAAGAAATCTTGGTTATGTAATTTATCACAGGCAACGCCCTCATCAAATAAAATCATCATCTCGGTAACAAAAGAAGAAACACAAATCATTCCCTTACATTCTTCACCAAAAATTTCACGGTTTGATAAATAAACTCGTAAAAAATATTCTATCATTTCAGGCTTTTCTTCAGCCATATCAAAATACATAGAAACTATTTCATAAATTTTTTCTTCAGTTCCCAAGTCACTTTCGTTGATATCTTTAATGTGACTTCCAAGATACTCGGCGATGTGGAGTACAAGTTCTTTTGCAAGAATATCCTTAGAAGTAAAATAATTATAAAAGCTACCAACACTCATCCCAACTTTTTGAGCAATGTCAGGAATAGTAGTAATGTAAAAACCTCTTTCTGAAAAGAGTTTTAATGATGCGGAAATAATTCCATTTTTTCTTTCTTCTTTAGTGGGTCTTGCCATACACACTCCAAATTAGTTATTTCCAGTAGTATAGCATGATATAGATGAAATAATTGAGAGAATATCTTTATTCTAGCCTTTCAAAAACCCATCATTTTATAAAAATTCAATATAATAAAATATAATAATTACCTTCTAATTATAAAACACTATAGCAAATATTCTTTATTTGAAAATTGGAACATAACTATAACCAACGGACTGCTTCTCAATAAGCCCTACAGTAGACGTAGCAACCAATGTAACATACGGGTAAATATTTTTTTTGTTAATTTTCAGTCTATTAACTCCTGATGCACACATTAAAAATTCAACTTCGTATAAATCAGCCAAACTTTTTATCCTTTTGGCAAAGGTATCATGTTTCTTTATTAATCCTGCATCATTTTTATATCTTGATACAGATAAGTCTTCAAGAAAAAACTTATATGCATCTCCATGTATAACTACAGATACTTCTAACTCTTGGAGATTACTTTCATAATATGTTTTATGAAATGCAATTCCAGATAAGACTTTTTTTTCAAATGCTTCAATATTTCCACTAGTTAACTCAAAAACAACTTTCTTACTAGTCTCATTTGCACTAAGAGATACAAATAATAATATGTATACTATGATATATTTTAACACTTTATTTTTCCTCGCTATCTATATCATACCCAGCGGCTAGTGCTGGAATTTCTTCCATTGCTTTTTTCACATTTAACATATCTTCCATAAGCGCTGGACTAATGATTTTTTTCTCAGTTCCACCATAAATTGCTAGATCCATATCCATACTGATTAAATATCTTCTTCCATCACCATATTCCACATACATAATACGACATGGCATAAATCCACCGTAAAAACGTGAATGGTCCAGCATTTTTTTAGCAATTGTTAGAGAACAAACTTCAGCAATACGAGCATGTGCAACTTGGTTTGGTTTAGGATTTTCAATTCTAAACATATCCTTTTCACCAACATATCTCATATTGTAATCATTTGCAAGTGACTCAAGTTCCATAAAGATATCATCTTCTTCTAAGTCTCCATCAGTTATTTCCCACTCTCTCATCATAGCCTGAGCTGGGTCACCAGTTGATTCAACCTTCTCCATCATTTTTGCATAAGCTTTTTGTGTTTCTGGTGGAAAGCTCATAAAGCTTACTCCAAGTTTAATTGCTGTTAAATTGTTACTCACAAACACAATTCCTACAACAACGATTACTGCCAAAAATATTTTCATTTTCATTTTTTCCCTTTTTTATTTTAATAGAATTTATACATCTAAATTTATATTATGGCGCTATATATACCCAACCAGCTTGAACTCTTTCAGTTATCTCTACTATACCGGCAGTAACAACTTCTGCATACTCAGTCAGATCTTCTTCTTTAATCTTTTTGGTTCTCATTGTATTACCACAAGCAACAAATTCAACTCCTAAAAGACCTAATGCATCAACACGAACTGCAATTTTTCTATGCTTCTTCTCTACCATCTTAATACCGTGATAATATGCGACGATACGTATATACACATTATCAGGTCCATAAAATTTTATAACATTATTTGCCACACTTAACACATGATGTATAGTCTCATCATCCGCTGTATTTATAGAAAATACAATCAGACGTGGATCAACTAACGATGGTTCAGGTTCTGCAAACTCAGTTTCAGCGGACAGTACCAAACACATTGACAACACTAATAGTAATTTTTTTATCATTTTATATTCCTTGTTAGAGATTTGAAATCTTCAATGTTCAAAGCTCCAATAAACTTTTTAATGATATCCTGTTTATTATTAATAAAATAAAAACTTGGAGTCATAACA
>NZ_JBLHOE010000073.1:0-17356 GCF_047622445.1 Sulfurimonas sp. | reverse complement strand
TAACTAGTTAAGTTTTCTATATCTTCATCACTCAAACCCACAGAATATGTAATCATCATCTCTTGTGCTTGTGAATCTGCCTTTTTAGAACGAAATCTTTTTAGTTTATATGCCATGTAACCTTTTGCACGGTTAGCTAAGCGAGGGAAATTATTCATACCCTCAAGTTTGTGCCCATGACAAGAGTAACATACCTTTGCAAGATAAAGTTCCTGACCCTTTTCATACGGCGTCTTTGCCTCAAGAAATGACAAAATAAATAAAAATATCAAAATAAAACGCAATTCTAAGCCTTAATGATTTATAATACTCGGATTATATCCAAGGTGGTCTAAAACAATGATTATACAAAATGCAATAGTGTGTGATGTTAGTGGGGAAAGAAAAGTAGATGTTCGTGTTGAGAATGGTGTCATTACTGAAATTGCTACTCACTTAAATGATGGTAAAGTACTCGACGCTAAAGGCTTTTACCTCTTACCTTCACTAGTAGATACAAATATACGACTTCAAGATTCTACGCTTAATGCCAAAAATATTAAAACTATTTCAGATGAAGCTATACTTGGTGGTATTGGGCATATTATTTTAAATCCGGACTCTACTCCTGCTATAGATAACGAAATAGTTTTAGAATACGCTCAAAATGCTTTGGGAGATTTAAAAGGTGCCAAAGTTGATTTGATGCTCAACTCCCTTAAAGAAGATGCAACACTTAGTGACATCGCTATACTTCTAAAAAAAGGAGTTGTTGCTCCTTTTATGAGTACCATAGCAAAAAATGACACAGCGATAAAAATTGCAGAATATGCCAAAATGAATAAAGTGACACTCTTTTGTAAAGCAGAAGACAACTCTCTTATAAGTTCTGGTGTAATGCTCGATGGAGATATAAGCTCTCAACTAGGTCTCGCAGGTATTCCAGATCTTAGTGAAGTACTTCATGTATCACGTATGATTGAGATTGCTAGGCATTTTAAAATTAAAATTCTTTTTAAATCCATCGCATCACCTCGATCTATATCTTTAATTAACAAAGCTAAGAAAGATGGTGTAGAGGTTACCTGTGAAGTATCAGTTCACCATCTGCTAAAATCAGACCAAGAATGTATAGATTTTAACACAACAGCGAAACTAGACCCACCGCTTGCTACTCATAGCGATATGCTCCTACTCATAGATGCCCTTAAAAACTCGCAAATCGATTGTTTAACTACACTTCACCAACCTTCTTCACCCCTAAACAAAGAAGTAGCTTTTTATGATGCAGCTTATGGTTGTGAAGCAATTAGTGTTGCATTGCCACTTTACTTTACAAAACTTGTTTCTAATGGTATTATAAGTTTTAGTAAACTTATAGAGCTTTGTGTTAGTAACCCTGCTAAAAGTATTGGTTTAGAGAAAGGACGTATTGACACTGGTCAAAAAGCGGAACTTGTTTTGTTTAACCCAAATACTACACAGATAATAAACAATGTTCAATCACTTTATAATGGTGAAATATTACACGGCGAAGTAAGTACAATAAAAGGACTATAAATGAAAAAACTACTATTAACTCTTAGCGCGATAGGATCATTATATGCTGTAGATGTAACATTTGATTCAGGTACATCTTTAATGTGGCAAGATAATAAGGATGTAAGAAAGAGTGACTACACTTTCGCTCAAGCGCAAAGTTACTGTAGCAACTTAAAACTTGGCGAGTACTCTGATTTCAGAGTTCCAACTCTAAGAGAACTTCAAACAATAATAGATTATAGAAACCATAACCCTGCTATGCTTAATGGCTTTAAAAATCCAGAATCTGATGAGTTCTGGTCATCAACTCCATTTGTATACAGAACAGATTCATTATGGATAGTTGACTTTAAAAAAGGCACAACTGAGACAGCTTCCGAGCGTTACAGTAAAAATGTAAGATGTGTACAACACATAAAATAGCATTCGCTTTTTTAACTGTTATATTTATGCAAAACTTACATGCAAATACACGAGGATGTGCGGTATCCGGTTCTTTTTATTCTAAGGATAAAACTGAACTCTCTTCGCAACTCTCTTCACTTTTACAAAATACTAAAGAGTTTGATACACAAAATATACGTGCACTGATAGTTCCACATGCTGGTTATGTTTATTCTGCTTCAACAGCAGCACTTAGCTACAAAACACTCCACAAAAAATACAAAAATATTTTTCTTATTGGCTCAAGCCATCATATAAATGTAAACGCTGCTTCTATTTACAATATTGGTAATTATCAAACCCCATTAGGTGTAGTTAAAGTAAATCAAGAGATAGTCTCCAAGCTTTTGCAAAATAAATCACTTTTTTCCTATTATAAAGATGCCCATACAAAAGAACATACCCTCGAAGTACAGCTTCCATTTTTACAGACTATATATAAAGACGACTTGCAAATAGTCCCTGTTATAATGGCTACGTCAAATGTTCAAACAATTCAAGCGATATCTAAAGTTTTAGAACCTTATTTTACCCAAGACAACCTTTTCATAATTAGTACAGATCTTTCACATTATCCAAGTTACGAAGAAGCAAATATAGTTGATATGGACACCTTAAACGCTATCACTTCAAATGATACACAAAAATTCATGCTAACACTAAATAAAAATGACTCACTTGGTATAAATGATTTTCATACATCAGCATGTGGATGGAGTTCAATTTTAACACTTATGTACCTTACACAAAGTAACGCCTACAATTATGAGCTTCTTCAGTACATTAACTCTGGAGATACACAATATGGCGACAAAAAAAGGGTTGTAGGTTATGGAAGTATACGAATTTATGAGGAAAAACAAAAATCATTTTTATCTCTAGAAGAAAAAAAACAACTCCTTGAAATTGCCAAACTCTCACTCCATGAAGCTACTGTCAATAATAAAAGAATCTCCATTGATGAGAGTAAACTTTATCCAAAACTCAAAGAAAAGCTAGGTGCCTTTGTTACACTCTATAAAGATACAAGCCTAAGAGGCTGTATTGGTAGATTTGAGCCAAACCAAGCACTCTATAGCGTCGTTGTAGATATGGCTATAGCAGCAGCACAACAAGATACGCGATTTACAAAAGTAAAACAATCAGAACTCAAAAGTATTAACATAGAAGTTTCTGTTTTAACCCCACGTAAAAAGATACACTCATTAGATGAAATTATACTAGGTAAACATGGAATATATATTCAAAAAGGCTCACTACATGGAACATACCTGCCCCATGTAGCCACACAGATGAACTGGAATAAAGAAGAGTTTGTACGAAGTTGTGCTGTAGAAAAAGCTGGTATAAAGAACTATGATACAAATAATACAGAAATATTTATCTATGAAGCTATCGTTTTTGGAGAAAAATAAGAATTTATGTAACAGCCTAAGCAGCTGTTACATATAGCATTTAAGTTAGCGGTTTTAAAATTATTTCTATTTTTTCTTGAAAATTAAAAGTGTTTTATCTTCTGTATCATAAAGAGAAAAAGTTTGTTTCTCTACTAACTTTAATCCATCTAGTTTTTGAAATATCTTCATCTTATGAAAGTACTGAACAATTGTATCTTGGTACTTTGTAAAAGTTCCATCTTCATTTTTATCAAAAATTGTAAACTTTGTATATAATTCATCATTTTCAAACTGAGCATCTACGCTTAAAAACTCTTGCTCATTCTCCGAAGTCATAGTTCCTTCAGCTACATCTGAAAAACCATAACGAGTATTGATATCTGCTATAAAGATACCATCATCATTAAGTTTTGTAGCAATAGCATCTAAAAACTGAATAAGCGCATCCTTATCCATAAAGTTTAAAACATCAAAAATACTTACAACAGCATCGTATGTACCCTCTACTTCAGCGACATCTTTACACTCAGCATCAAGACCTAGTTGAAGACACTCATCAACCATCACTTTACTTAAGTCTGTACCTTTACAAACAACACCATCACTTATAAGACGTTGCATAAAGCCACCACGACCACAACCTACATCTAAAAGTGTTTTCACATCATAATCATCTAGTTCTGAGCGATAAAGGTCATAAAGAGCTTCTGTCGCATCTTCTATCCCTAAAAGATGCTCTGCTTTAGCATATAAATCTAAGTTTGTCATTTATTTGTTAATTATTCCATTAATTTTTTCATAAATATCTAGTACTTCATCTTTTTTCGCAATATAAGAATTCTTATTTGCAATAAGGTATGTTGATGATGTCATAATGTCTTCGACAACACTTAAACCATTTTGCTTCATTGTAGCACCAGTTTCAACCACATCAACAATCATGTCAGCTAAACCAATAAGAGGAGCAAGTTCAATAGAACCATAAAGCTTAATAATCTCAACAGATACAGCCTTCTCTTCAAAGTAACGCTTTGTAATGTTTACCATCTTTGATGCAACTTTTAAATCAGGCTTGTTTAAATCAAGTACTTCACCATTTTTCATACCGATGGAAACTTTACACACACCCTTTTTAAGGTCAAGTAAACGAATAACGTCAAGACCTTGTTCTTCTAGCGTATCAAGCCCGACTACACCAATATCTGCTGCCTGGTGGAAGACGTATGTAGCAACATCTTGGTTTCTAACAAGTAAAAAAGTAAAATCTGGAGTTTCTAAAATAAGTTTTCTATCATCAAACTTGAATTCATCACCAAAGATTTGACCAAAAATTTCAAGTGTATCTTTAGCGATACGACCTTTTGGAAGTGCAACTGTTAACATCTATTGTGTCCTATTTAGGTATATAGTAATTATTTTCGCCATTTTATCTAAATATAGCTCAAAGTTCTATTTATGACAATCTAATCTCTGTGATTTCAGCACTTGCACCTAAACGCATAGGTGGGCCCCAAAATCCGGTACCCTTATTTACGTAGATTTGTAGCTCTTTATTATGCTGATGTAATCCACTAATGTAAGGTTGTACGATTTTAACTAAAAACCTAAAAGGGTAAATTTGTCCACCATGTGTATGTCCGCTAAGCATTAGGTCTACACCAGATGTCACTTCTTCTATATAACGAGGTTGATGTGCCAATAAAACAGTTGGCCCCTCTTTTTTATCTTTAAGTGCTTTATTCAAATCTGGAATAAAAGTCTTTGTTCTATATCCCATCACATCATATACACCTGCTAAATTAAAACCACGTCCATCTTCACCAATATATATATTTTCATTTTCTAGAACTCTAATACCAAGTGATTTCACTTTTTGCATTATTTCATACGCACCATGAAAGTACTCATGATTACCAATAATGAAAAAGGTACCATACTCAGAGGCTAAACCTTTAAATAAATCTAGTATAGCATTTGCTTTTTCTAATTTTATATCTACTAAATCACCAGTTATAACAACTATATCAGCATTCATTGCATTAACTCTATTAATAATCTTTTCAATAAATGCCGCGTCAATAAGACCACCTATATGTATGTCACTTAATTGAACAATTGTATATGCTTTGTCTAGATTTTTGATTTTAATATTTACAATCTCATGTTCTACAAATGTAGCCTCATAAATAGCCTTGACACTCAAAGTAGATGCAACTGCCAAAGATGAGATGTCAAGTGATTTTTTAAAGAAACCTCTTCTAGTCTGAGACATAGGTAGTCTATTTACAAATACTAAAGATATATCATAAAAAATAGCCGTACAAAAAAATAAAAACAAGACTCCAATAGGAAGAGAAACTATAAAATATAACCAACTAGGATACTCAATTACGTAGCGTCCCAATACATAAGCAATAATTCCAAAAAAGTTAAATAGTAAAAATAAGCGAAGAAAATTTCTAGTCTTTTGTTTTAGATCAAGTTTATGGATTAAACGCTTTGATATGTATAAATTTAGTAAGGAAAAAACTCCCAGAACAGCTACAAAAAATATATATGATTTCAATTAATTTACCTGCTTTAAAATCTTTTTCATTCCATCAAAGATGAGATTTTGATTTATCTCTGCATTGGGAAAAATATGTAAAAGTTTATGCGCGTCACCACCTATAAGATATATAGATTCATTTTGTGATACAACTTCAGTATGAAGCATTTTCAAGTAACCATAACTTATAGCATCCCTGGAGTTTTTAGGTAAGCTTTGCAGGTCTAACTGATAGTTAAACTCATACTCTAATGCTGGTGATATATTTGAATATGCTTTACCCATAGCCCTACTCCCAGGATAAATAAAGCCACCTTGAAATACGCCACTTTTCACTAGGTCAACAGTTATTGCACTTCCAGCATCAACGATAACACCATCACTTATTGCTTCACAAGCGACAATTCTATCTATACCCATAGTCTCATAATAATTCTTCATATCCGTATACTGCGCCAAGTCTATCCAATTATCTAATTCTGCTAAAACTTTTATAATATTTGGATTCACACAGATATAATAAATTTTTTCTTGAATTGTTTGGGGATTAAAAGTTTCTACACTCTCTTTATAGTCTAGGTTTTTATGGAGGAAATGGTATGAAGTATTGCCAATGTCACAAAGAAACATTACTGAATTTTCCAGCCTTGAGTTTTGAAGGCTTCTTTTGCTTTAGAACATAAAGGTGCATCAATGAAAATAAGCTTATGTTTAAAGTTATGATCAAAATGCACAGTAAGCTTAGAATATATTTCTTCATATTTACGTACATCTTTCATGAGTACTCTACTTTTTTGACTCACAGCGATAATAGCTGTGAAATAACCTGTCATATCTGTTGCTTTATAGATTTTAATTTTATTTCTAATGCCTAACTCTTTTGGAACTACTTCTTGCATTTTTTTATAAATTTTCCCTTTTTCACGAAGAGAATCGACTAGTATTTGCATATCTATAGGACACTCCTAACTCATAAATGATGGATATAGTTTTTTAATAAGATAATAAATCTGACAACCTAAACAATAATTTATAAAAACATCCAAAAGAGAACATGATAAAAAAATAATAGCTACCACATAAGTAAAAGTAGGTAATTGTAAAAAATACATAATAACTAAAAGTGAAACAAAAATAAGACCAAAAATTCCAGCTAATTTTTTTGCACCACCATCTGTAAACTTCTCTTGCATTTTAAAATATTTACGTAAAGTATGTGAAACACTAGTTACAAGAGAGTATTCTCTATTAACAAAAAGTTTAAGAGAAAAATCCAAAATTAAAAAATATAAAATATATTCAATTGAAGTCAGTAAATAAATGATTACAAGTGCTGCTACAAGCAAAGAACTTAATCTTGAAGCATTAGAATCAACTTGAACAAAATTGAGTGGGCATGAATATGACATAAATGTAAAGACCTTGATGTAAACTGATATAAAATTATAATGTGATTCTAGTCTTATTTCCTTAAATTTTCATTATTAAACTTTCTTATTTTAAAAATTCTTCTATCACATAAGCAATTACATTTATATCGATGTAATATGTTCTTTAGAATGTTTTATTGAATAATAATGATTATTTGATATTTAAAGACTATTTTTATTTTATCTACTGTACTATATAACTTGTTTAGAATTCTAAAATTCTTAGTAAATATAATAAGGTTATAACTAATGAAAAAAGTACTTATTGTTGACGACAGCAAAACAATACTAAATGTGTTCAAGCTTAAATTTTCTCAATATCAAGATATTGAAACTATATATGCAGAAAATTATATTGATGCAATGAAAATTATAAGACGTCACAATAAAGAGATTGATGTAGCACTTCTTGATGTGAGTCTTCCAGATGCTCCAAATGGAGAAATCATATCCTTAGCAACAGCTAATAATCTTCCAACTATCGTATTAACTGGTACACTCAATCAAAAAATTAGAGAAAAAATACAAAATAAACATATTATAAGTTATATCTTAAAAAACAAACCTTCAAGTATAGATTTAGCTATTAAAGCAGTGTTAAGTACTTTAGAAAATAAAAATAAGACAGTGTTAATCGTAGATGATTCACCAGTATCTAGGAAATCTCTTCGAAAAATTCTTGAAAAAATGAACTTAAACGTCATCGAAACAGGAAATGCTTATGATGCTTTAGATATTTTAAAAGATACAAAAGTAGAGATTTCTATTGTTATAACAGATTATGAAATGCCTCAAATGAATGGCTTAGATTTAACTATTAAAATTAGAGAGATGTACAATAAAGATACTCTTGGAATACTTGCTATTAGTTCATTAAATAATAAAAATCTTATAGATGATTTTTTAACATTTGGTGCTAATGATTTTATGAACAAAGATTTTATCGCAAGTGAAATCATTGCTAAAATAAATGCAATGCTAGAACTATTTGATCTTTTTAAACAAATTAGAGATATAGCAAATAAAGATTATATGACAGGTGCTTACAACAGACGTTATTTTTTCAACAGTGGTAATGCAATATTTTTAAAGGCAAAAAGAAAGAAAAGCTCAATTGCTATAGCAATGTTAGACATAGATAAGTTTAAAAATATAAATGACACCTACGGTCATGATATTGGTGATATAGCTATTAAAGAAGTCAAAAGAATACTTGATGCTACTTTAAGATCATCTGACTTAATGGCACGATTTGGTGGAGAAGAGTTCTGTATATTATTAGAAGACATAAGCTTAGAAGATACAAAAAAATTATTTGAGAAAATTAAACAAAAATTTGAAGATAACATTATAAATGTTAATGACACGAAGATAAAATATACTGTATCATTTGGAATTGCCTATGGAATGCCTAATTCCTTAGATGATATGATTAAACTCTCTGATGATGCTTTATACCATTCTAAAGAAAATGGCAGAAACCAAATTACAGTAAAAGAAAATCCAATAGACTAACTATATGAAATAAAAGTTATTCTAGCATACATTTTTTATAGCGTGGTGGAAATATTTGCAGTACTTCCTTTTTTCTTTCGCTGTTATTTTTAGAATCAAAAATATAACCATATGGTTTTGAAAGACCGTAATTAACAGCAGTGACCTTTGAAAAAGAAGCTGTATTCATCATATTTCTAAAAGTTGTTGATGGGAATTTTATTGCTTTATCCTTAAGAGAACCATGATTATTTAATAGCGTAAAACTATTATCATTTCTAATTTTAAAATAATAAATTATAGAATGAGAAAATCTACGACAATCCTCACTTGCTAAATTATCATGCATATTTTTCATATCCAAAACAAGTTCTTCATCACAGCTAACGCTTTCATCACCTCTTTGAAGATAACATAAGTCGTGTTTTTTACAGGCTTTATCTATGATATCTATAGGTTCTATTTTTTTTAAAAGCCTAGATTCTTCATCTCTACTATTAGCCTGAACATTAGGAATATTATCACCACAAAAATGTCCATGAAATTTAAATTCATATTTGCCGAAAGAAACTCCAAACAATGATACTTTAAATAAAATTAGTAAAAATATTTTAAAAATGATGATCCCTCTTATTTATTTATAATAATAATAATAACATAATTTTATTATTAACTTTCTTAATTTTAATTTCTAATAATTTTGTAAATATATATAAGTGGAGAAAATCGAGGTAAAGAAAGAGGCTAAACACTCCTAGATGACTCTAAGAGTGTTTTATCAAATTTAAATTTTTACGTAGCTTACATTTAAACATGCTTCAAGAGATGCTAGTTCAGCAAGTGTTGCATCATTAACCGCATTATCAATTAATATAACAGATAAGGCCTCTGCTTCACTATTTCTTGCAAGAGAAAAATCTGCAATATTTACATTGTTAGCTGCTAAAATTGTTCCTATTTGACCAATAACACCTGGAACGTCACTATTTTTGAAAAGAATCATATCGCCCTTTAATGCTACTTCAATGTCAAAACCATCAATAGCAACAATACGCTTTACGCCATCATCAAAAATAGTTGCAGAGATACTGGTAGTTCCTTCTGCTGTAGTAAGTTTAATAGTAATTAAGTTTTTAAATACAGATGAATCAGCAAGCGCTTCTGATTCTATTTTGATACCTTTTTCTTTTGCAACAAAATCTGCATTAACATAATTAATAGTATCCCCGCTATTTTGGCTCATTGCTCCTACTGCAACAAAAGTCGCAAGAGAATCAACATAAGAAGCTATTGGGCCGTGACCACTTACTTTTATAGCTATAATTTGAGATTTATTCATTTGAGATTCAAGAAAACCAATTTTTTGTCCCATTTCTAAGAATGGTTTTACAAATGATGGTATTTTTGATTCATCAATAGGTAGGTTCATTGCATGTGCAAACGAAATACCCTTTGCTGCTTCTATGGCATTTGTAGCTGCTTGCGTACCAATGTTATACTGAGACTCAAAAGTATTTGCACCTAAGTGTGGAGAAACACATACATTATCTAAATCAAGTAAGGGATGATCCGTAGCAGGTTCTTTGTTAAATACATCAATACCAGCAAAACGAATTTTACCATTAGTTAAATTGTTATAAAGTGCTTCTTCATCATAAAGTCCACCACGAGCACAGTTAATTACAACTACGCCATTTTTCATCTGTGCAAACTCATCTTCACCAATCATCCCAATAGTTTCTTGGTTTTTAGGTGTATGAATAGTAATAATATCACATGCTAAAATATCTGCAAAATCTTTCGTATATGTCATATCAAGGTCAGTAACTTTTGATGGGTGAATATATGGGTCAAATGCTACTACATCCATCTCAAAAGCAAGAGCACGTTTAGCAACACGACTTCCAATATTACCAAAACCGATAACACCAAGCTTTTTTCCTTTCATTTCATGACCATACCATTTTTCACGTTTCCAGACTCTATCATTTTTAAGATGGTTGTGTGAATATGGAAACATTCTCATACATGAAAGCATATGTGCCATTGTAAGTTCCACTGCTGCAATAGTATTTGCAGTTGGTACATTCATAACAATGATACCTTCTTTTGAACATCCAGGAATATCTACATTATCAACACCAACACCAGCACGAACAATTGCTTTCATACTTGTTGCATGTTTTATAAAGTTTGCATCAACATCTGTAGAACTTCTAGTAATCGCTACATCTGCAGTTGGAATAATTTCACTTACAAGCTTATCTTTTGGCTCATTTGCTGCCATTATAAAGTTAATGTTTACATCATCTTCTAACATTTTCAATCCAGCTTCATGGATATGGTCACATACTACTACTGTAAATTTGCTCATTAATATTCCTCTTTGTACGACTCTATGACTGCCGTAATTTGATAATTTTTAAGTACTTTGACTAAAGAATTTAGTTTGTCTATATTTTTAGAAAAAATAAGTAATTCCACTCTAGTATTATATTTTTCAAGAAAATATTTTAACTTATGCTGCCCCAGTTCTTCTTTTAAACAAAATAATTGATATGGATCTAAAAGAGGTGCAGATAACTTATATGTAATGACTTTAGTTATTTTTTCATCTAAATCTATCTTAACATACACTTCATTTACCGGATAAAAATACCCTAGTCTTTGCGTTTGTGAAAAATGATTTAACCAAACTTTTTTTGGTTTTTTTTGAACTACTTCATCTTGTAAGACTAAAGGTTCTGATTCTATAAACTCATCTTGTGAATTTATAGAAATAAGAAAAAAGACAATAAAAATAGCTACTCCTATCCCGATGAGAGGAGTAAACCATTTTAGTACCTTTTGCAATACTTACTACTTCATTTGATCTTTAATTAAATCGCCTAAAGAATGAGATGAATCGTCATTGATTTCCTCAAGAAGTGCTTGGTTTTTTATGTAGTCAAGTTTTTTTACAGATAAACGGATACGATCTCTTTTAGTATCAATTACTGCAATAGCAGCTTCTATCTCTTGACCAGCTTCTAACTCTTCTTTTATAAGTGGAGTTAAATCTTCATCACGAATTAGTGCATCAACACCATCTTCTAAAGAAACAAATACACCGAAATCTTTGATGTCACGGATAGTACCAGTTACAACAGAATCTGCTTTATGTGTAGTTGCAAATTTATCAATTGGAGACTCTAAAAGAGTTTTTCTATTTAAAGATATTTTTTGATCTTCAGAGTTGATTTTAGCAATTTTAACTTCAACTTCTTCACCAGACTTAAGTACATCTTTACACTTAGTATTTTTATCCCAAGAGATATCTTGATTATGTAAAAGACCTTCAACACCAGAAATTCTTACAAATGCACCAAAGTCAGTAAGTGAAGTAACTGTACCAGTTACTATATCGCCTTCATTATAGTTTTTCAAGAACTCATCAAATGGTTTTGGAAGTAATCTTTTTAATGAAACTCTTAGCTTATGTGTTTTTGAGTTAATTTCAATAACTTCTACATCAATCTCTTCACCAACAGTTAAATAATCATTAGGATTTTTAACATTTTTGTTCCAAGTGATTTCTGAAATATGTAAGAAACCTTCGATATCATTTCCTAAGTCAACAAATACACCATATGCTTCAATATTAGAAACAGTTACAGTAATTGTATCACCTTCATCTAATTCTGACTCAACTTCAGCCCATGGATCTGGTTGAACAGCTTTAATTGAAAGAGATAGGTGGCGTTTGTCTTTATCATAAGAGATAGCTTTAACAGTTACTATGTCACCTTCTTTATAAAGTTTAGATGGGTTAACCGGTCCCTTGTAAGAAATTTCATTATAGTGAACTAGACCATCAACACCACCAACATCTACGAACATACCGTAAGAAGTGATTTTTTTGATTGTACCTTCAACAATAACATCTTCTGCCATTAATTGATCAATAATCTCTTTTTTCTTTTTTCTTTCTTCGTTGAAAAGTTTTCTACGAGAAACAATGATTGAGCTTTCAGCTTCATCAATCTTAACAACTTGTGCTTTAATTTTACGACCAACAACTTCGTCAGTATCTTTAAATGCAGCTAATGAACGTGGCATAAAGAATGCCACTGTATCAGCTTCTACTACATAACCACCACGATTTTTCTTAGTGATAATACCTTCGATTACTAATTCTTCAAAGTCTTCTTTATTTGCATTTATAAAATCTAAAGTTTTTTGTTGCTCTAAAACTTTCTTATATGATATCTTAGGACGCTCATTATAGTATCCCATTACCATTACATTGATTTTATCACCAACATTAAATGTTAATTCACCATCTACAGTAATCTCATCTAAACTTAAAATACCTTCAAGTTTATCGCCAACACCAACTAATGCTCTGTTTTCATCTGCTTGAATCTCAACAACTTCACCTTCTACTATACGGCTTGTTTCTTGTTTCTTCTCGGTTGCTGCAAACATCTCTGCAAAATTTTCTTCTTCTTCAAATAATTCGTTATCGAACGCCATTGCCTATCCTCTGTTACATAAAAATTTCGTGATTATACCTAAATATAGATTATTTTAATATTAATTTAAGACAAATATTGCTTAATTAACATTTTCCTCTATCGAACTTACAACATTTTGTATAATCCAATCAGGAGTAGAGGCTCCAGCACTAATTCCACAGAACTGTTTATTTTTAAACCAATCAAAATCTAAATCATTCTCGTCTTCAATATGATGACTATTAGCACAATAATCATGAGAGATACTAGACAACTGCTTTGTATTTGATGAATTCTTACCGCCAATAATAAGCATAACATCTGCTTTTTTAGATATTTTTCTTATGGCATCTTGATTATCAAAAGTTGCGTGACATATAGTATTAAACACTCTTACCTCTTTACAGCGAGGAATAAGATAATTCGCTATTTCCATATAGTCTTCAACTTTTCTTGTAGTTTGAGCGATTAAAGCAATTTTCTCACGAAGATTTAGATTAACTACATCAGATACATTATTTACTATAATTGCACCATGTGTAGCATAAGATTCAACACCTTTTATTTCAGGATGTTCTGCATCACCAAAAATAATTACACTATATCCTGCTTCACTCATCTCTTGGGCAATTTCTTGTGGCTTGGTTACATAAGGACAAGTAGCATCAATCACATTTACACCCGCCACATTTAATGCCGCTAACTCTTGTTTTTGAATCCCATGTGTTCTTACTATAGCTGTTTCTCCAGCCTTAAAGGTTGTAAAGTCATCTACTAGACCAACTTTAAAATCTTTATCAAGACGAGCTATCTCTTTAGAATTATGAATAAGTGGACCATATGTAGAAGCATTTTGATTTTCTTCAGCAATTTTAATTGCACGCTTCACGCCAAAACAAAAACCATAATTCTCAGCAAGTTCTATTTTCATATTAGCTTCCTTTATAAATTCCTAGTCATTAAAACTAAGAAATTTTTATATTTGTAATTTCTTTAAGTAAATCAAAAAAGTTTGGAAAAGAAGTATTAATACAATCTAAATCTGTCACTTCCATTCCGCACCTAATACCTGCTATTATAAAACTCATAGCAATTCTATGGTCACCATCACTATCTACAACAGCACTCTTTAAAGTTCCACCTGTAACTGTATAACCATCATTATATTCTGTAGTTGTAATACCGCAAGCGTTTAAGCCTTCTACTACAGTCGATATTCTATCTGATTCTTTTACACGTAATTCTTCAGCATTTTTTATAATACTAGTTCCCTCTGCACAGGCAAAAGCAATTGAGAGTGCTGGAAGTTCATCTATAAGCCACGAGATTTTATCATCAACAGTTATAGCTTTTAATGGTGCTTGCTTCACCATAATATTTCCAATAGGCTCATATTTATCTGAAGTAAGCTCATAAGAAATATTTGCACCCATACGCTCGAGAGCTTTAAAAGCTTCTATGCGAGTTTCGTTTAAAGTCACACCTTCAAGTAGAACTTGTGCATTTGGTGTTATAGCCGCTGCAACTGCAAAGAAAAATGCGGAAGATGGGTCTGATGGCACACGAATGATTAAAGGTTTAAGTAAATCTTTCATCGGCGCAATAGTTGTCTTAAGTCCATCTACACTGATCCCAGCACCCATACCTTTTAACATTCTCTCCGTATGATCACGAGAAAGTTCTGGTTCTATATATGTACAAATACCATCAGCTCTCAAGGCTGCTAAAATCATGCAAGATTTCACTTGTGCAGATGCAATCTTGGATTTATAGTCAAAAGATTTAAGTGAAGAACCGCGAATACTAAGCGGTGCTAGATTACAATCTTCTCTTCCATCAAATATTGCACCAATGTCGCGCAAAGGCTGTGTAACTCGTTTCATAGGACGTGAACGAAGATATTTATCTCCAGTTAAAATAAAGTGCCCATTTGCAGAACTAAGAAGACCACAAAAAAGTCGCATCCCTGTTCCTGAATTTCCACAATCAAGAATCTCAAATGGCTCTTGTATACCCTCAGAACTTATCTTAATAGTCACACCATCATCTACAACTTTTGCTCCAAGATTTTTCACAATTTCTAAAGAGTTTAAAGTATCTTCTGCACGTAAGAAGTTGCTTATTTCACTCTCACCAAATGCCAACATTGAAAACATAACTGATCTATGCGAAATTGATTTATCTGGAGCGATACTTGAAATACTCAGAGAAAACTCTGAAGACGGGTGTACGACTACTTTACTCATCGAAGACCTATACCTAGTTCTTTTTCTAAAGCATTAAGTATTGTATCCATAGCAGATGTAATATCTTCTTCTTCTAATGTTTTTTCTTCTGATTGAAGAATAAAACGTATAGATAAACTTACATCATTGCCTAAGTTCTCATCAGAATATCTATCTACTGGATAAAAATTTATAAGTTCTGCACTTGCATTAGAATTGATTACATCTTTTACTTTTTCAAAATTCATATTTTTAGGCATGATGATACTCAAGTCTCTATTTGAAGCCTGATATTTTGAAGATTTTTTAGCAACTTTTAAACCATATGGAATCTTTTCAAAATCTATTTCACACACATATGTATCTTCTAAATCATATTTTTTCTCAACTTCTGGATGGACACGAAATAGTTCACCGATTATTTTACCATTAACAATAATATTCGCACATTGATATATATGTGAAAGTGTATGTGCTGTTGTAGTTTCTCTTAGTTCAAATGGACCAATAACATCAGATACTTTTTGAGTAAAGCTTCCAAAGTCTATCTTACTTGGTTTACCAGAATTTGAAAGAGATTCTTTTTCTTTGTTACCAGAAAAAAGCATTGCTATCTTTAATGACTCATCTCTATCGGCATTAAATACAGATCCAACTTCAAAAAGTTTAACCTGTGCATATCCAGACTTTACATTTAAAGAAGCTGCTTTTAAAAGCCCTGTCATCAATGTAGAACGCAACGTATCTAATGTTTGTACAATAGGATTTAATAATTCAAGTTCAGGTTTTGTTGTCTCAAATCCAAAGGATTCTAAAACTTTTTTCTCATCAAAAACAAAATGAACAGATTCAAAGAATCCTGTTGCCGCAGCACGGTGTCTGAAAATACTTCGTTTTTTATATTCGAAATAATCGTCTTTTAATTTATTCTCTTCGGTAAAAGTAAATGCACGTGAAGGAATATTATCAATCCCTACCATACGAACAATCTCTTCAATAATATCTTGTTTATTCACAATATCATGACGGTATCTTGGAACGGATATTACAAAGTTGTCAGCTGAAGACTTAGAAGTATCGAAACCTAAGTTTTTAAGAATTTTTCCTATAACTACCTTCGAGATATCTGCACCAACTGTATCATCAACATCTTTTTTTCTTAAGCTTATAATACGATTATCGTATAATTTCCCAACTCCCATACTTCCGCTAAAAACTGCTGAACCAGAATTTGCTTGTATAAGTTCTAAACAATCTGAAATACCAGAACACAAATCTGGCTCACTTCCTCGTGATGTTCGATAATAAAAAGGCCCCGATTCTAATTTATTAACAGACATTTTTTTAGAAATAATATCTGGTGGGATATAACTTGCTTCTAATAAAATTGTACCCTCATCATATGTGACTCTTGATATATCATCCTGTTTAACACCAATTGTAGATGCAATTTTATCTGAAGAAATACAAGCAAATCCATTGTCGTTTTCAATTAAATTCACTGTTGCTATAACTGCATTCTCTTCACAAAAGAAACCATAATTATATGCACGAAGAATTACACCACTTGTATGTGTAGTATATAATAAAAGTGAGTCAATATCAGTTGTACGTGATTCATCAATTTGAGCAAGACGAATCTTCACTAAAAATGGAAGTACCAAGCTTTTTAATTCTAGCACTTTATAGTTAAGGTTTACATCTAGATCATTATCATGATGTAGACTGAGTAATCTTCCTATCCCTTTTCTATTGTCCTCATCTTCTTCTCTTTTATGTTTTCTTAAAGGTCTGTCGTATG
>NZ_JBLHOE010000072.1:0-17435 GCF_047622445.1 Sulfurimonas sp. | reverse complement strand
ATACTGGTTATACTGGTTTGGACACAATCTTCATAACTGGGGAGCATTTACTATAAAACCGTTCATGCCTACAGTATTTGGAGATGGAAAGATTGCTCAATTTACTACACACTCTTATCCAACAATTGGTTTTTATCTTTTAGTTGCTATTGGGTTATTTAGTCTTCTAGCTTTTCTTGCGAAAGAAAAAGCTCTTAAAGAGATGAACGACTAAATATGATGAAAATAATATTTGTATTTCAGATTCTTTTTTTAACTCTGTTAAATGCCAATATATTACAAGATGCTATAGACAAAGCACCTAGTGGTTCTATCCTAAAATTACCTGCTGGAATCTATAAGGGTAATATTTACATAAATAAGCCATTAACTATCGTAGGAAAAGAAGATGGTGTTATTATAGATGGTGGGGGAAGCGGAACTGTTATAACAACAAAAGGTTCTTTCATAACGCTGAAGAATCTAAAAATAATAGGTAGCGGAGATAGACACGACAAGGTTGATGCTGCGATATCTATGGAAGATGGATCTCAATGTGAGGTTAGTGATTGTATAATCGAAGATTGTCTATTTGGTATAGATATGAAAATGATGAATAATTCAATTCTAAGCAACAATAAAATTTCTTCGAAGGATCTAGAATTAGGTCTACGTGGGGATGGTATTAGAATTTGGTACTCTCATGACAACATTATAAAAGGTAATTCTCTAAAGAAATCTCGTGATATGGTTGTATGGTATTCTCATGGAAATGAGATTCTTGAAAACTTCGGTGAATATGGTAGGTACTCTCTTCACTTTATGTATGCGGGAAAAAACATAGTAAAAAACAACTACTACCAATTTAATAGTGTTGGTATATTTTTTATGTACTCTAAAGACACTATTGCAATTGGTAATACAATAAAAAGTTCACTTGGTGCTACTGGTATGGGTATAGGACTTAAAGATGTATCGAACTTTACACTCAAAGACAATACAATTATTTATTGTGCACAAGGTATATATATAGATCGTTCTCCATTTGAACCAGATACGCATAACTGGATACTTGATAACAAGATTTTATACAATGCAGAAGCTATACATTTTCATTCAATGAGTGAAAATAATATACTTAAAAATAACGCTATTGTAGGTAATATTGAAGATATTATAAATGATAGTAGAGGTTCAAAAACAAATGAAAACGAGATAGTAGGAAATTATTGGGATAACTATGAAGGCTTTGATAGAGACGGTGATAATATTGGGGACACACCGCACAAAGTCTATCAGTATGCAGACCAACTGTGGGTTTATAATCCAGAAGTGAAGTTCTTTTATGGTTCACCTGTAATATCAATGCTAAATTTCTTAGCAAAACTAGCTCCATTTACAAGTCCAATTTTTCTTCTCGAAGACGAAAAACCAATTATTAAAATTGAAGGTTAATTATGGCACATATAGATACAGATAGAAGAGATTTTATTAAATATTCTACTCTCGGTATATTAGGACTCACTCTTGGTGGCGGAATGGTTTTTAGTCCGTACTTAGCTGCTGGTGAAAATAGACTTCGTCCTCCTGGTGCAGTTGATGAGAAGAAATTCTTAGCTCTGTGTATAAAGTGTGGGCAATGTGTTCAAGTATGTCCTTTCCACTCTATCAAATTATCAGATATGCTGAAGGGAGCTGGAGCTGGAACTCCATATATAGATGCTAATGAAAGAGCATGTTACTCTTGTACTGCAGTTCCATGTGTTTTAGCTTGTCCTAGTGGAGCTCTTGATCATCATTGTGAAAAACCAGAAGATATACATATGGGAATAGCAGTGTTAGAATTTCCAGATACGTGTTTGGCTATTAGTCAAACAGCTATACCTAAAGGTTTTAATGAGAAGATGCATAACTTTACGGACTCCGTACGAAATGTGACAGAAATTGAAAAAGAACTTGTTGAAAAACTTGACTCTTACGAAGGTAAGGAGTGTACTCTGTGTGCCGATATGTGTCCTATACCAAATCCAATGAGTGCTATTGCAATGGTTAGTGATGCTGGCGGTGGATATAAACCTGAAATCTATGCTGGATGTATAGGATGTGGAGCATGCCAAGATGTATGTCCAACCACTATTGCATCTATAGTAGTGAAACCAAGAATGACTTACGACGAATATTATAAAAAAGCATAGGAACTAATATGAAACTAGAAATGAAGAAACTTACAATGATACTACTCTTTGCACTCTTAACTGGGTGTAGCAATGAAGGTGATAAAAGCACTATAAATAATGCAACACAAAAAACGGCTGCTGCCTCAGGTATAGAAGTTTCACATAATGAGAATGCTAAAGAGATAAAAGTACAAGCAAAAGAACATGATAAAAAAGATAAACAATACTACTTTGATTATGAGAGTGATGTAAAGGCTGCATACAGTCAAAATGCCACACCAGCTAATCCAGATGCATCGATTCGTACGAAAC
The DNA here is from genome assembly GCF_047622445.1 of Sulfurimonas sp. Lineage (GTDB taxonomy): Bacteria > Campylobacterota > Campylobacteria > Campylobacterales > Sulfurimonadaceae > Sulfurimonas. The sequence continues at coordinate 14,967 of NZ_JBLHOE010000072.1, read as the reverse complement.
CTAGAACAACATTAGATGCAAATATTCATGTACGAAGTCCTTATGAAAGAATACAGGTTTCACTGTTAGTAAAAGGTCTTAGTAAAAACTTCATTGTTAAATGTTCCGCATGCCACAATGATTACGCAAACGGAATCATCGGCCCATCACTTCTTGGCAAAGATGTTGACTTTATTATTAATAAAATCAATACATTTAAAACTGACAAAACTGCCAATATACTTATGACTGAATTGGTTCAAAAGATGGATGACAAAGAGATAAAAGAAGTAGCAAATGATATTTATCGTTTTAATAATGAGATAAAAAACTTGAGGAATAAATAATGAAAAATATTATTGTTGGACTTTTAACAATTGTAGTAGTAGGGCTAATGGTATTAACATTCTCTAAAGGTGGCGCTTATCACGGTGGTGAACTTGGAAAAGTAATTGAAGATATGCAAAAAAATACTCAGATTCAAAAGCCTGAGCAAATGGAAGTAAATCAAGATAAAGAAGATCAAGAGAAATTAAATGCTCTAAGAAATAAAGCTGGAAGTGTCGGTGAAATTAAAGTGAGTAGAGCATACAAGTCTAAATGTGCTGCTTGTCATGGAGCTGATGGTTCTGGGATGCAAGATGGAAGAAGACTCATGGGCCCTAAAATTTATGGACAGAGTGAAGAGAAGCTATATAAAGACTTGATTGATTTTAAAGCTGGAAGAAAAGAGAATGTTGTTATGAAGGGTCTGCTCATTAATACAAGTGAAGAAGAACTAAAAGAATTTGCTCGTGAAATAAGCCTATTTTCTTCACAAAACAAAGAATCGAAGTAATTAAATCTGATGGATAAGTATAATAATAGAGAGACCATAAAGAATTCCACTTTTTGGTCTACTTTTTTTAGTAGAACAAAAGATGGTAAAAAAATCTTTAGCTATAGAATGAAGAGATGGATTTTAGTTATTGCAATTCATCTGTTGTTTTTCTTATCATTTTCAATAGATATTCAAATACTTGAAGGAACTCTTAACGGATCACGTTTTTTAGGTTTTCATATGATAGATATCTATACTACAATGCAACTCTATGTAGCTACATATGAACTTCCTATAAACATGATTATAGGGACAGTAACTATACTTCTTTTTTACATGTTAGTAGGTGGTAGAAGTTACTGTTCATGGGTATGCCCTTATGGCATACTAAGTGAGATTGGCGAAAAAATTCATAATACACTTGTTAAGAAAAAAATTATTAAATCGCGAAAATTTGATCATAGAGTAAGACATCTTTTTTGGATTATGTTTTTGGTTCTTTCTTTTACAAGTGGTTACTTGGTTTTTGAGACTTTTAATGTTGTAGGTATACTTAGTCGAGCAGTAGCTTATGGTTGGAGTTTAGCACTTATCTGGGTAGTTATTGTCTTTTCTTTAGAAGTGTTTTACTCTCGAAGAGCTTGGTGTACATACATTTGTCCTATTGGCACGACTTATGGATATATAGGAAAAGTATCAGCACTTAGAGTTGAGTGGAATGATAACTGTGATCACTGCATGGTATGTCATGATGTTTGTTTTGAGAATCAAGTTCTAGAGATTGTTAAAGCTAAGTACGATAAGCAAAGAGAAGAAAAATCAATTACTAAAGAGTATATTACAGGTGCTGATTGTACACTCTGTGGCAGATGTATTGATATCTGTCATAATGATGCCCTTGATTTTGACTTTAGACTAAAAAGTTTGGTGTAAAATAATGATAAAAATAAACAACTTAACTAAAAAATTTGCCTCTCATATTTCACTTGATAAAGTGACATGTGAATTTAATAAAAATGACTCTATTGCCTTAATGGGCGCGAATGGTGCGGGTAAAACTACACTGATTCGTTCTATATTAGGATACTACCATCCTGATGAGGGTGAAGTACTGGTAAATGGGCTTAATCCTGTGAAAGATAGAATTAATGTTCTAAAAAACATTAGTTTTGTTCCTCAACTTCCACCACCAATAAAACTTAGTATTGATGAATTAATAAGCTATGTTGAGACAAGTTCAGATGTAAGTAAAGATTTGATCTTGCATTATGCAAATGAGATGAAGCTAGATGTGAAAGCAAATATTAATAAATCATTTTTTAAACTAAGTGGTGGGATGAAGCAGAAATTACTCATCGCTATAAGTTTGGCTAAAAAAAGTGAGATCATTATATATGATGAGCCGACAGCAAACCTTGACCCAAAAGCGAGAGATGACTTCTACAGACTTTTAAAACAAAACGAAGATGAAAAAGTACTTCTTTTTGTCACACATAGGCTTGAAGAGGTAAAAGAATTGGTAAATAGACAGATATATATGGACTTAGGAAAAGTGGTGTCAGATGACAGAGTTGATCATAATACTATAAAGCAAACGATAGGGAGTACAACTTGAAAAACTTATCATTAATCGCATACTTAGACCTTAAAGAATCCATAAGAGCTAAGTGGTTTTTAGTTTACTCTTTAGTATTTGGTGGACTTATAGCCCTCTTTTTTATCGCAGGTGTTACAGAGTCTCAAGTAATGGGATTTAGTGGGTTAAGCCGTCTTTTACTAATGTATATACAGATAACAATAGTTATATTGCCTATCTTTATACTCATAACTACAGTGCGATCAATTTCTGGAGATAGAGATAACCATATACTTGAGTACATGTTATCTTTTCCAATCTCTCTAGGACAGTATTACTGGGGTAAATTTATAGGACGATTTATAACTGTATACCTTCCCGTAATGTTTGCAATGGCAATAGCTATAGTATATGGAGCATTAAAAGGTGCGGACATTCCTTGGAGTATATTTTTTCTTTATACTGGGCTACTCTTTTCACTTTCTTGCGCATTTTTAGGAATAGCATTTTTTATATCGTCATTTGTAAAATCTAGTGAAGTTGCTCTTGGGATTGCTTTTTTTATATGGATTTTTTTACTAGCATTTATCGATATTGCGCTGATATCACTTATGATGCAAGAACGCTTCTCAACAGAGTTGATTATAACTATCTCGATGATGAACCCTATGGAGATATTTAGAATCGCAGCTATTTCACTGTTTGATCCTGAACTTACTGTTATGGGTCCAGTGGCTTTTTATATTTTAGACACTATGAGTCAGGCTGCATTTGTTCTTCTCTCAATAGTGTATCCACTTGTTATAGGATTAATATTTGCCGCTTTAGGTTTTAGAGTATTTAAAAAGAAAGATTTAGTATAAAGGGAAAGATAATGAATAAAATTTTAATTGGAACTATTTTAGCATCAAGCCTACTGTTTTCAAATACAATGGATTATGATAAAAACACCACTGGTGTAGTTAGAAACATGAAAGTGTATAAAGATCCAAAATGGGTAGCAAAAATAGAGCTACAAAATGGTAAGAAACTATTTTTTGTAAGTCCAAAATCTATGCTAGAGTTTTACCAGCACCCAGGTAAATGGTTCGATATAGGAGTAAAAAGTGAAAAGGATTTCAAAGAAATTCTTGTGACTGATTTTCAAACTCTTAAGCCAGTAAAGGCAAAAGGGGCTTTTTATATTTATGGTACAAATGTCATTTCACCTGCAGGTGATGATTTAGTTCCATTTGATTCGTATAAGGCAGCAGAAGAATTCTCTAAAAAACATAATGGCAAAAGAATATTCAGTTTTAGAGAAGTGAGTAGCGCTCTTATTAGATTATTAAACGGAAGGATATAAGATGTCCAAAATAACACCACGTAATGAAGAAATAAAGTTAGATCCCAAAAGATACTTAGTAAGCGAAACTGATGAAGCTGGTAATATTACTTTTGCAAACAGTTATTTTACTGAAGTCTCTGGATATTCAAACGAAGAGCTTATAGGACAACCTCATAATATTGTGAGACATCCAGATATGCCTAAAGTTGTTTTCAAACTTCTTTGGGTAATGATATCAACGGGTCATAATATAAATGCAGTTGTTAAAAATCTTGCAAAAGATGGTAGATATTACTGGATTTTCACAAGCTTTGAAATAAGAAAAGATACGGATACAGATGAAGTTATAGGCTATCATGCTTCAAGAAAAGCAGTTTCTAAACATATTATAGAAATTATTTCTGGTTTATATGAAAAACTTTTAGAAATAGAAAAAGATGAAGGTGTTGATGCAAGTCAAACCTATCTTAATAAATTTCTAAAAGAAAAAGGTGAGGATATTAATATTGCTAATCTTATGGAAAATATACATAAATTTTATTAAAATATTTTGATAAGAACCTATTTACTTTTCTTTCTTTTTATCTCAAATGCTTTTGCAAATCCTTTGCAAGAAGCTATTGATAGCGCTCAACCCTTCTCAACCATAACACTTCCTACCGGAACTTACCGAGGAAATATTACTATTGCTAAGCCTCTTAAAATCATTGGCAACAAAAGTATAATCCAAGGGGATAGTGTAGGCACAGTGATAACCATAAAAAGCTCAAATGTTATTCTTAAAAACCTTATCATTACAAACAGTGGAAACAGGCTTGATCAGTTAGATGCTGCAGTTTCCATAGAGAAGGCTAAAAACTTTGCTATGGATGGATGTAGAATACTAAACTGCCTCTATGGGGTACGAATGTCAATGGTTGAGAACTCTATACTCATTGGTAACTACATAAGTTCAAAAGAAAAAGACATAAGCTTAAAAGGCGATGGATTAAAGCTTTATTATTCTCATAACAACCTGATAAAAAACAATACTATTGAGTATGTAAGAGATGTTACTCTCAACTACTCCCACAATAATATTTTTGAAAAAAACAGTTTTTTAAACAATAGATTTGCAACACATTTGAGTTTGAGTAATACAAATACTTTTACAAAAAATATCTATAGGTATAACTCTGTCTCCATGATAATTATGGGTGCACAAGATACTTATATAATGTATAACACAATAGAGAGTTCAAAGGGTACTGCAGGAATGGGAGTTGTAGTCAAGGGAGTAAGAAACTTCATATTTTGGCATAATATTGTAAAGTTTAATGCAATAGGCCTTTACATTGACGGACAAGAAAGAAGAAAAGGTATCAAAAGGCACATATGTTACAATGAGTTTTCACAGAACTCGCAAGCAATTCATTTTCATGCCCCTATAAAAGATAATAATATAAGCCACAATCAAATCTTTGGAAATATCGATGATATAATACAAGGAGTAGAGGGAAGCTTTTCCCAAAAAAATATAGTAGAGTACAACTATTGGGGTAGGTATAGTGGTTTTGACAGAGATTCTAACAATATAGGCGACACTTCACATAAAATTTATCAATACACGGACAGACTATGGCAATACAATAACAAGGTAAAATTCTTCTATGCAAGCCCAGTTATGACTATCTTGGACTTTTTATTAAGAATTGCACCTTTTATTGAACCAAACCTCCTATTTAAAGATACTAAACCTGTCTTTATCAATAATTCTAACGAGTAGAACCTTTTTACTACTTCATAGTAGTAAATTTTCTTTTTGTGTTTAAATATCCTATATTTTTAATATATAAAATACTATAATGTTTGTCAATAGAAGGGGAGGTGTCATTTTATGGAAAAATTAGATCTTGTCAGTAACGTAAGAGCAGCAAGAACAGCACACATTAAATGGGTTCAAAAAGCAAAATTATTAATAAATGGTTTAGATGTACAAGAGGGCGCAATTCCTGTTGATTCTACTGAATGTGAATTTGGAAAATGGTTTTACGATAAGGGACAGATCTTAAATTCTTTAACTAATAATACCAAAGAAGAAATGGAGCGTATTGAAGATTTACATTCTAAATTACATGACCAGTACTTAGAAATATTTAATATATATTTTAACAAAGTTAAAACGGGTTGGTTATGTAAAATATTTGGAATTAAGAGAAGAAATGTTTCCGATGAAGAACAAAAGCTTGCAAAGAAACATTTTGAAAGTATGGAAGTGATTTCTAAAGATTTACTCGAAGAAATAAATAAACTTGAGCAGCTCTTGATAGCAGTCTCTGAAGAAGACGTTAAAATTCTTATATAATAGGAATGAAGTGTTCTTATGAGCACTTCATTTTAATTCACCTTTAGCGAGCATTTTCAGTAATTATTTTTAAAACTTCATCATAGCTAAGAACTTCATTTGCATCTTTAATACTACTTTTTACTTTGTGTGCACTGAATCCAAAAGACATAGGTGTTATATTACCCGGATTATAAAAAGCTTTTCGTGCATTTATCCACTCTCCACTATCTACATCAGTTATCCAAACCACCGCTTTATCTTTCCAGTTTATATTTTCTTCACTAAACCAAAGAGTCATACATCCTATATCATCAAACATATACTTCTTACCAGTAAGTGAATTAGCAACCTGTACAGTATTTTTTCTATCACTCACTACCATTACACATCTCGTACACATATCTCTATCCCAATGTACTTTTGCAAGACCTGAAACTGATTCTTTCTCACAAGCAGAAAACATAAAAACTAAAATACCAATAACGAAAAACTTAAAATAGATCAAAATAAAACTCCAATAAAATATAATATATAAAACGGGGATTATAGCATAAAATATTTAACTACTATGCTGGTATAGTATTATTTAAGATAAAATTAATCTTTAGGAAAATGTAAGGCAATTAAGGTTTCTAAAACTTCTAAAACTTCCTCTTCATCACTCAAAGATTCTACGATAGAGTGTATACAAGCTTGATAAGGGTTGAATCCTTTTGTAATAAGTTTCGCTGCATAAACAAGCAGTCTCGTTGATACTGCTTCTTGGATGTCGTTGTCTTCAAGTTCTCTTATTTCCCCGGCGATAGTTACAAGTTTTTGTGCTACCTCGTCTTGAACCCCACTTTCTTTTATAACAATTTCTTTTTCAATACTTGCCTTGGGGTAGTTAAAACTAAGTGAAATAAATCTTTGTTTTGTACTTGGTTTCATTCCCTTAAGTACGTTTTGATAGCCTGGGTTATAAGAAACAACTAACATAAAATCAGGATGTGCTTGGATTACTTCACCGGTTCTGTCTATTGGTAAAACCCGTCTATAATCAGCTAAAGAGTGAAGGACAACTGTTGTATCTTTTCTCGCTTCTATAATTTCATCAAGATAACATATGCCACCTTCTCTTACTGCTTTTGTAAGTGGACCATCTTGCCAGTATGTTCCATTTTCATTGATGAGATGGCGTCCAACTAAATCAGCGGCAGATAAGTCATCATGACATACAACCGTATACACATTACGTTTAAGCTTTTCACCCATATACTCTATGAAACGTGTTTTACCACATCCAGTTGGACCTTTTATGAGTATAGGTAAGTTCATAGCCTCAGCAGCTTCAAAAAGCTCGATTTCATTTGATTGTGCTAGATAGTAAGTGTCATTCATAGTTGTTTCCTTATTTTGTTAAGTTTATATAGATTTCAGTAATTGCTTTTGGTAGGTTTTTAGAATCTTTGACTAAGGTGTATCCGGTTCTTCCAAAAAGATAAGGAAGGTATTCTTTTGCTTCTAAATCAATTGTAATACAAAAAGGGATTATCCCGAGTTTTCGTGCATCTTCAATAGATTTTTTTGTATCTTCGATTCCATATCTTCCATCATATCTATCAACGTCATTAGGTTTTCCATCACTTATTATTAAAAGAAGTTTATTTTGTGTTGGTTGTTTATTTAAAATGTTAGAAGATTCACGAATCGCGGCACCCAAACGTGTATAATAACCAGGTTTCATAGCATCAATTCTTCCCCGAGTATTATCGCTGTATTTTTCTCTGAAGTTTTTAATAATCTCAAAACGTATATTCTTATTTTTTAAAGAAGAAAAACTATAAATAGCAAACCTATCTTGGAGTTTTTCTAAAGCTTCTGAAAATACAATAAGTCCATCTTTAATCATGTCAATGATACGTATATCTTGTGTAATTCCAGCTTCAGTAGAGAGTGAAACATCAGCTAAGATGAGAGTGGACATATCACGTAATTTTTTTTCAAAGCTTTCGTAAAAGTTTTGATGATGACTCGATTTGTTTTGAAGACCTTTGTAGTCAATCCAAGTGTCAAGGTTTATCTCATCTCCATAGGCAAGTCGGTTGTTTTTTACGCGGTCTAGTTCCATTAAATCAAGTTCATTTTGAATTTTTCTGACGGTTTTTTTAAGCCTAAATGGCAAAGTTAATGGTTCTATATTTGTAACAAGGTAAGGTTTTATGCAGGCATAGTGTATTAAATAACTTCCCTTCTTATAATCCCATTCATTAACATAGTGACCTTTGCCAATAGGGTATTCTTCTTTAGAATCATACTCTAAGTCTAAATCCATTTTGAGTCGTGCTGAAAGGTTTGCTTTTTTTCGCCCTAGTGTAATCTCATCTAAATCTTGAGCATTGTAAAGTGCATCTTCATCTAGGCTGTCATCTTCACTTCTGTCTACATTTACCTGTTCTAATATACTCATCATTGATTCAGGTAAAAAAGCGAGAAATCCATCAGTTTCTTTTTTATCATCCATCTGATTCGCTTGTTTTTTCATTTTAAGAGTTTCACTGAGTTGAGATTTTTCGTCCCCTCTTAAAGGTGTATCTTCATCATCAAAGTCACTGTATTTATTGTTTTTGCTAAGAGGTGGATATATCCAGAGTGGAAATAGGTAGGTGTTGATTTCGTCTTTAAATTGTATATTTCTTAAATCTTGCATTTCTAAAGATTTAAGAAATAACAATTCTTTATTTTGTTCTATTAATGCTAGAGAAGATTTTTCATAAAAATTTTTAAAGCCTTCGTATTTTTGTATAAGTTCTTTGGTTGCAGAGATATTTTTATAAAGTAAACTTCCTCTATAAGTATCTACTTTACTAAGCATAGCTATAAGCCAAAAGTATAACATTACATTTTCTTTTTTTGTGGGAAAAATAGCAATAGAAGTAGGAAGGTAAAGTGCTTTTTCATCTTGCCAAGCAAGATAAAAAGCATTCCCTACATCTGAAATTTTCTCGAGTAGTGAACGAGAAGTATCTATGAACCGTTTGTCTGTAACTTGTAATTCCTTGCCTTTTTCTCCACCAAGGAGGTGATGAAAAATCTTTAACTGTTTAGACTTGTCTGTAAAAAAGACACGTGATTCATCGTAAGTCTTGGAAGTCTTTTTTTTTAAAAACTTATCCCAAGCTTTACCGATATTCTCTTCGAATTCAAGATATTGAAGCATTGTTATTTGGTTACTGCTTCATGTTTGACAAAGAAACTATAAAAGTATGTTAGTAAGCCAAGTAGTGTAAGCACACCAAAAGCTAATCTAACCATGTATACAGGTACAATTTCAGCTTGCGTAGCCATGAAACTTAATGAGTCAGCACCACCCATACGTTGTAAGAATACTTGCATTGTTCCAGCCACCATAAGAGCGAAAGTTAAACCAAGCATACCTATAACCATCATCCAAAAACTAGTTAACTCTACTTTTTGAGCTTTAAGACCATTTCCATTTGGACGACCACGCATAATTGGCATTGCATAAGATATGATCGTAAACATAATCATAATATATGCACCAAAAAATGATGAGTGACCATGCGCTGCAGTTAACTGTGTACCATGAGTAAAGAAGTTAACAGGAGCAAGTGTGTGAAGGAAACCTAAAACACCAGCACCTAAAAATGCCATTACCACTGTACCTTTAGCCCATGTAAGAGCGATTTTGTTGTCATGGTCAATTCTTCTTTGTTTAGACATTGCAAATGCATAAAGAATCATTAACAAGAATGGTAAAGGCTCAACAGCTGAAGCGATAGATCCAATCCATAACCAGTACGAAGGTGTACCAATGTAGAAAAAGTGATGTCCAGTTCCAACGATTCCAGATACTAAAGTCATAGCGATAATGAGGTATAACCATTTGTCAATATGCTCACGGTCAACACCAGTTACTTTAATAAGCACAAATGAAAGAATGGCACCCATAATAAGTTCCCAAACACCTTCAACCCATAAGTGAACAACATACCACCAGAAAAACTTATCTAAAACTAGGTTGTCAGGCACATAAAATGCAAAAAGAAAAAATAGAGCTAGACCAACAAGACCAGTAAGTAAAACAACAGTGATAACTGTTCTTCTACCAGTAAGAACTGTCATACCAATGTTTAAAACAAATGATAAAGCTACAATAACTATACCGATTTTGATAATAGTAGGTTGTTCTAAGAACTCTCTACCCATGGTTGGAAGTAAATTATTATATGTAATCTCTGCTAAAGTTGCATAAGGAACAAATAAGTAACCTAAAATAGTAACAACACCAGCTGCTGCAAAAACCCAAAATGTTACTTTTGCAAGCCAAGGACTCCAAAGTTCTCTTTCACTTTCTTCTGGAACAAGGTAATAAGCAGCACCCATAAAACCAAAAAGAATTAAAACAATAAGAAGGTTTGTATGAACCATTCTTGCAACGTTAAACGGAATTTCTGGGAAAAGAAAGTCACCAGCAATATATTGCGTACCTAAAATTAAACCAAAAACAATTTCTCCAGCAAGAAGAATTAGTGCAAAAATAAAATAATTTTTTGCAACCATTTGTGAACTATATTTCATATGATTATCCTTCAATATTTGGAGGCCATTCGTGATCGTCGATACGAGATGTCCAGATTAAAAAGTCTGCAAGATTATTTACTTGCTCTTCACTTAGGTTGAACTGTGGCATTTTTCTTCTGCCTGGTTCACTTAATGGTTGTGAAGCCATCCAGCCTTGTAAATATGCTTTAAATGCACCTTCGTCTTTCATTCCACGACGATCAAAAACATTTGCAAGCTCTGGTGCATAGTATGCTCCTTCACCCATGATAGTGTGACAACCAACACAGTTGTTAACTTCCCATAAATTCTTACCCTTGGCAACAGATTCTGTAATCTTGTCCGAGTGTGAAAGTTCTGGAACTCTTTGCACAGTGTCTACTGATAGGCCAATAAATATTAAGATGGCGAAAATACTTCCACCAAAGTAAATATTTCTTGCCATGTTTTTCGTAATGCGTTCACTCATAGCTACTCCTTTTTAATTCTATTTTTACATAGTAATTGGAAGTATAGCAAATAGAAGTTCAATGCTACCTTTAAGTAGCATATGTGCGAATAATAATTTATTGTTGTAATTGTTATTAAAATAGTATATAATAGCTAAAATTAAAAGAAATATGAAGTGAATCATAAAATGGAATTAAATAATACATCCCAATATGCTATTCGAGTTTTAAGCTATATTGCTAATCATAGTGATGGAAAATTACTGAGTGCACGAGAGCTTTCAGAAGTTTTAAACATCCCCTATAAATTTCTAACAAAAATTGTAACAGATTTAGTAAAAGAAAATTTTCTTATATCTGTAAGAGGAAGAGAAGGTGGAAATAAACTCTCTCGAGATGCATCAGAAATCACGATTATGGAAGTATTAAATGCTTTTAACGAGTTTAACAATCAATCAGCATGTATTTTGGGAATTGGTGCATGTGATATGCATAAAAGATGTGCTTTACATGATCAATGGGTAAAACCAAAAGATATGATACATCAAATGTTTAAGAATACTACATTAAAAGATTTGGATGGCGAAAACTTTAAAATATAATTTACCTCCAGGTGACTTCGGAATTTGGCTTGTTGTCTACATGGAATTTATTACCTTTGGATTACTTTTTATTGGTTATGCCTTTTCTCGTCGAGTAGAAATAGATATTTTCAATCAATCACAACTTCTCTTAGACCAAAGATTTGGATTTATCAATACAATTATTCTTTTAACAAGTAGCTATTTTGTAGTTAAAGCTATAGAAGCAATCAAAAACTTTGATATTGAAGTAGCAAGTAAAAAAGCATCAATATCCCTTCAAGTAGCTATGAGTCTTGGGGCACTTTTTTTAATCATCAAAATTATTGAAATATCAGATAAGTACTCTCAAGGTATTAACTTGAGTACAAATACCTTTTTTATGTTTTATATTATCTTAATAGTATTTCACTTTATGCATGTACTTCTTGGAATGGTCATTCTTTTTAATATACAGCAAAAAACAAAGTTGGGTGGCTATACAAAAATGGACTATGAAGGTATGCGAACAGGGGCTATATATTGGCATTTAGTAGATTTACTTTGGATTGTTCTCTTTCCTCTATTGTACATAATGAGTTAATTGTATGAGTTTAAAAGTATGGATAAGTCTTGTTTTGTTAACATGTGCAACATTTTTGGTTGGATATTTTCAGCTTATAAACCCTTTCATTGGAGCTTTTCTCCTCTTTAGTGTCTTAGTAAAAGGCTTTATGATAAGTGATTATTTTATGGAGCTACGAGAAGTAACTTTTTTTTATAGAATGATTCCTATTTTGTGGTTAATTATAGTATTATCACTTATTGGATATGCGTATTATTTTCCAATACCTGTATAAATAAGGATAAATATATGTCAATTTTACAAGTTGTATTTAGAATAATATTGCCCTTAGTATTGTCATTTGTTGCACTATTTTATACAGTATCTTTATTTATAGAACCGGCTCCAAAAAAAGAATTAACAATTGCTACAAATCATAAAGATAGTAATTATTATGCCACTGCACTCAAATACCAAAAATTATTAGCCGAGCAAAATGTTAAATTAAAAATTGTTGAGTCTTCAGGTTCTGTAGAAAATTTAGATTTACTTAACTCAGGTAAAGTAGATATTGCTTTTGTTCAGGGTGGAATAATTGAAGAAAATGACAATCAAAATCTAGAATCTCTCGCAAGTGTGTATTATGAGCCCTTATGGATTTTTTACAAAAACCAAGGGTATACAATAGAGTATCTTGTAGAATTAGTTTCTAAGAAAATTTCCATTGGAGCTAATGGAAGTGGGACACAATACTTAGCTATTCAGATGTTGGTTGATAACGGAATCACTACTGATAATACAAGTCTAAGTATGGACACATCTAAAGATGCAAAAGTTAAATTACTAAACGGCTCGATAGATGCAATGTTTTTAGTAGGTTCACCATCTTCAGGAATTATAAAGGATTTGTTAAGCGATCCAAGTGTGGAGCTTTTAAATTTAAAACGTGTACGTGCGTACAATCAAAAGTATAAATTTTTATCTTCTTTAGTTTTACATGAGGGTACGATAGATTTATATAAAAACCTTCCATCTGAAAATAAAAATCTACTTGCAACTACAGCAAACTTAGTATGTAGAGAAGGTATAAATGATGAACTCATTCGTATTTTTGTAAAGCAAATAAAAAAAGTGCATAAAGAACAATCGATTTTTGAAAATCAAAATCAATTTCCATCTTTAGAAAATCTTGATACTCGTATAAATAAAGAAGCTAAGAACTACATTACAAAAGGGGATTCTTGGCTTGAGTCAATTTTTCCATTTTGGATTGCTTCTCAGATTGATAGACTCAAGCTTTTACTTATTCCTCTTTTAACTTTACTCTTCCCACTGTTTAAAGGTGTTTTACCATTATACAGATGGACAATACGCTCTAAAATATATAAATGGTACAGGCGACTAGACGAGATTGAAAAAGTAGCTACTTTTTCAGATGAAACGCTCAAGAAGAATCAAGATGATTTACTTGCTCTTAAAGATGAAGTTCAGGCACAAACAAAAGTTCCACTCTCTTATAAGGGCGAATACTATAATCTATTATTACATATTGATTTGGTGCATAAAGAACTAAAACTACAAAAGAAAGATTAAATAAGGTTTATTGCAGAAGCTTTTGGGTGGTGAAGTTAGGGTTTAATCTATTATGTTATAATGATTTGTAAGATTAGTATATCAAAGGATTATGTATGATAGAAGCAACATTAGCAGACTTGAGACAATCTGCCTCATTTTTTAAAACAACCCAAGTTGTCCATATTGTAAATGGTAGAAAAAAAGAAGATATTGGCTACTTTGTGCCTACTATATTTAAAGATAAGTTTGAAGCTTTCTTAGCTGAACTAGAACAAGAAAAAAAGATAAAACTATTGCATAGAATCGCCAAAGTAAGTGCTAAAGATAATGTTGGTGATGGGGCAATAGATGACGGGATTAACTAGAGGAGATATAGTTCTTATAAATTTTAATCCTGCAAAAGGTGGGGAGATGGGAAAACTAAGACCTGCCATCATTTTAAGTGATAAAGATGATAATGAAATCTTAGATACAGTGATAGTAATACCTCTTTCTACACATATCGAAGAAGATGCTTTACCTTATAGATTTCTCATCAGTTCAAGAGATAAACTGGAAAGAGATTGTGATGCTTGTATATATGAAATAAGAGCATTGTCTAAAACAAGAGTAAAAGAGAAGTTATCTATTTTAACTCAAAAAGAGTTAGAGATAGTTCAAGATTCACTTTGTCAGATAATTAAATGAGCGAATACTTCCAACTTAGATAGCAAAGGCAAAAGCTATTAAGTCGTAAAAGAAGAGAAAAGAAGAATGTTTTAGAAATTGATCTAAAAGATGAAATAGGTTTTTAATTTTTAAGTATAATAAAACAATAAAAAATATCTTAATAGGAACTAGAATTACATGAGTCTTCAAGATGATAATCATACAAAGTGTAAATCTGTAGATAAAAGAGAAATAAATGTTCTACTTGATTTTCTTTATATTATAAATAGAAAGTTAGAAAATGAATATTTATAATACAGATATAGAAAACCTAACTTGTTCTTGTAAGGATTGGCAAGAAGTAAGAAAAAGTTATTTACTAGATAATCCCCAAAGATTATGTAAGCATATTATCAATAAACTAGATAGTAACAATTTACCAAATAATTTAAGATATTTTAAATCAGATATAAAATTTTATCAAGAAAAAGAAAAAGGTTTTCAGAAGCAATTTAAAAAAATCATAACGCTACTAGATGAGAAGTATATTGTACTTTATAACGATGATGATTGGACAAA
>NZ_JBLHOE010000071.1:0-17502 GCF_047622445.1 Sulfurimonas sp. | reverse complement strand
CACTGTTTTATACTATATAATCATAATCACTGGTACAATAATAGCCTTGTCTTCTTTGGGTGTAACTCCAGAACAGTTTACTTTAGTGTTTGGTGCTCTTGGTGTTGGTATTAGTGTTGGTCTTAGAAACATCATCGCTAACTTTGTTTCGGGGCTTATTATGGTATTTGAGAGAGCAATTCAAATAGCTAATGCTATAGAGATAAATAAAACAATGGGTTCAGTTCAAAGCATAGGGGCAAGATCAAGCACTATAAAAACCTTTGATGGCTCCGATGTTATCCATACCGAATGCTTATTTTATCGCCAAAGAGATTACCAACTGGACATTATCGGATGAGTATAGAAGAAAAATTGTTGATTTTAAAGTTGATTATGAAAAGGATTAATTAAAAATTTTCTCCTAAGTATAAATAGAGTGTACTTTCATTTGCACTTGAAAAGCCATAGGCTAAATAAAATGGTCCGAGTACAGTGTCAGCAGCTAAATATAATGTTGCTGATTTATTCATCATGTTATAACTAACACTATCATTTATTCCCCAAGTATTACCAACTTCTAAGCTAAAACCAGTATACAACGGGGTATTTAAGGAGCCAAAGAAACCGCCATCTTTTAGCTGATATCTATACTTTATTAGACCTAAGAACATGTTGTCATTATTCAAAGAATACGGAGCAAATCCAGATAAGTTAAAAAGACCACCAAGTGTAAAGCTTCCGGGAAGGGATGTTATTCCGTCTTTTTTATATGTTGATCCATATTTTAGATAAGTTGTTAGATTATGAGAGTTAATAGTGATAGGCTTTTCAAAGTCTAAATAAATTTGTTCATAGTCGTAATCACTGCCAAGTTTATTCATCTCTTTTGTCCAAAGAATATTTGATTTAAATCCATTGTTTGGAAAATTAAGGTTATCAAGATTATCCATTTTTAATGAAGCATAAATAGGAACTCCATCATAGTTACTATTAAATTTTAATAATGACACATCTAGACTGTCTTTATATCTTGATATACCAGCCTCAATTTCGTAGTTAGTGAAAATGTGCGTCCCAATGCTAAGTGTAGCTCCATACCTCTCCACATCCATCTCGTAGTTACCTATAGTGCCAAGACTTAATGTCTTTGCGGGAATTAATTCATTTGTTGTACCGTAAATTAAAGAAGGTTTTATATAAAATTTTTGAAGAGGACTCAGTGGTTGAAAAAATTCTGTATAAGCTCCTTTTTTTCTACCTATTTCAAAATCATTTTTCCATTCACCTCCAAAATCGTTCAAGCCAAACATTGTATAGCCAAGCTTTAACGAATATGCGGAGTGACCTTTAAAATCATCTTCTATACCAAATGCAAAACGAACTTCTCCATTTGAATCCCAGCTAGGAGTCGTTACGATATGTAAAATATTTTTAGAATTTTTTTCTTCTAAAGTATAATCAATACTATCAAATTGTCCCATGTTGTATATACTAAGAATGTCTTTTCTTAATCTGTCTTCATCAAGAATATCTCCAGTTTGTAGATTTATCTTACCCAATATAACTTCATCACTAACCTGAGTTTTATTATTTAACACAATCTTATCTATCGTTTTAATTTTTAAATAGTTATTTTTTTTATGATTTTTTTTGTATTGAGCATATTCTACTTTACTTATAGAAAGATGTCTTAATTTAGTATCATATAGTTCGTTTGTAGCTTCTACTCCTGCGTGTATTATCTCTTTATATTTATGCGCATCAAGACCAGTAAAACCCTTTAGTTTTGGAGTTATTAATATGTCTTTTTCATTTAAAGTTGCTATGGACTCATTTGCATTTTTTCTCATTAAAATATTTATAAGTTGCCCCATAACAACAAAATATGAGTTTACATCTAAATTTTTGTCAAAATTTTCACTAACATCAACAGCTATTATAATGTCAGCACCCATTGCTTTTGCTACGTCTATAGGTATATTGTTACTCACTCCACCATCAACTAAATCTGTCCCATCTATACTAATGGGCTGAAAACCACCAGGAATAGCACTCGATGCATAAACGGATTTTGCTAAAGAACCAGATTTTAGAATAACTGCTTCACCATTTACAATATTGGTAGCGACAGCGCGAAAAGGTATACTTAATTCATTGAAGTTTCTTATATCTTCCACATGCTCAAATTCTTTTTTAAATTTCATGAGCATAGGCTGTCTTTTTAAGACACCAGTAGGCAATACTAAATTATTTTTAGCATCAACCCCTAAACCCAACTTTCCTTGGTATTTATACTCAGTTTCTTTTTTACGTATGGGTATATCCTCACGTTTAAAGTCAGTTCTTATGTGCTTCTCCCAGTCAGTAGAGACAAGTATACTCTCTATCTCTTTTGATGTTTTTCCAGAAGCATAAAGCCCACCAACAAAAGAACCCATACTTGTGCCAACTATGAAATCTATGGGTATGTTGTTTTCTTCCAAAACCTTTAAAACTCCAACGTGGGCTCCACCTCTAGCACCACCACCACTCAAAACAAGAGCTATGGAAGCTCTATCCTTCGCGCTCATAGAGCTTATAAGTAGCAAAAGTAATATAGTGAATTTGAATCTATTTTTCATAGTTTTTCTCATTTATTTTTAATATATTATATCTTTTTATTTCAGGAAAATTATGGAACCATAACTAGCAACTAGGCTAAGGCAGTATGGCGTAATTATAAGGGTATGGATATATAGTAAAAAACTAAATACACTACAAAGTTCTTCAGTTCGTTAGACCTTTATTTAAAAGCAATGTTAAAGATAAGCTGGAGTTTTAAGCTAGTTATTTTAATTTTCTTATCTACGTAATCTTTTTGATATAATTATATAATTTAATTATTTAGGATACTTTTTTGCAATTTACGAATGAACAACTCATAGAAAAAATCAATGAATTAAAAAATAAATTAGATGTGACTGTGGTCGCGCATTTTTATCAAAGAGACGAAGTCTTTGATATCGGAGATATCACAGGAGACTCTTTAGAACTTGCTACTCGAACAAGGGATGATGATGCAGAATTTGTTCTCTTCTGTGGTGTTGGTTTTATGGGACAAAGTGTAAAGGTGCTCAGTCCAAACAAACGTGTTGTTATGCCAAAGATCGCTTGTTGTGCAATGGCAAAAATGATAGATGGACTTTACTTTGAAGAGTCTGTAGCATTTATGCAAGAACATGGCATTACAAAAGAAGAGATTTTACCAATTACATACATTAACTCAAATGCAGATGTAAAAGCGAAAGTGGGTGAAATGGGTGGTTTAGTTTGTACAAGCTCTAATGCTAAAATTATCATTGCTGAAGCACTCAAAGAGGGTAAAAAAATTCTTTTTGTTCCAGATAGATGTTTAGGTCAAAACATAGCGAATCAGATGGGTTTAGAGTCGATGATAATTGGAGATGGTCAAAATCCTAAAGATAATGACATTATCTGTTATGATGGTTTTTGTTCCGTTCATCAACTCTTTAGTCTTGATGATATAGAGTTTTATAGAAATAAATTTCCAGGTATTTTAATCGCAGTTCACCCAGAATGTGATCCTGAGATTTGCGATGCTTCTGACTTTGTTGGATCAACTTCTCAACTCATTAAATATATCAAAGAACTTCCAGCTGAACAAAAAGTTGCAGTGGGAACCGAGTTTAACATGGTCAACCGTTTACGTCCATCAAATACTTATGTGCTTTCTTCAACAAAACCTGAGTGTCCTACAATGAATGAAACAACTTTAGAAGATGTGTATCTTACGCTAAAAGCAATTGATGATGGCAAACCAATCAATGAGATACATATAGAAGAAAAAACGCAGAAATGGGCAAAAATAGCCTTAGAAAGAATGTTGGCGTTATGATAAGAAAATTTGTAGAAGAATCCCTTGCGCAAGATGTCGGTCGTGGAGATTTATACGCTTTAGTGGAACCAAGTATTGATGCAAGAGCAGAGATTATTGCTAAAAGTAATGGTGTTCTTGCCGGAGTAGAGTATGTGAATGTTTTAGCAAAACTAGAAGGTTTTGAAGTTATTTGGGCTAAGAAAGATTCTGATGAGTTTGTAGCAGGTGAAGTACTCGTAACTTTAAGAGGAGGTTCTCATACACTTTTAAGAGTTGAGAGAACAGTACTAAATATGCTTCTTCATGCAAGTTCTATCGCAACGCTAACAAAACAATATGTAGAGATTGTTGAACCTTACGGTGTAAAACTTTTAGATACAAGAAAAACAAGACCACTTTTAAGAGTGTTTGAAAAGTATGCTACACGATGTGGAGGTGCTGTAAACCACAGAATGGGTCTTGATGATGCTCTTATGTTAAAAGACACACATTTAAAGACTATAGAAAACTTAAAAGAATACATTGAAAAAGCAAGAAAAAAAATACCATTTACCGCAAAAATTGAAGTAGAAGCAGAAACACTTGAGGTTGCATGTGAGGCTATGGAAGCTGGAAGTGACATAGTAATGTGTGATAATATGACTTTAAATCAAATTTTTGAAGTGGTAAGCTTTAGAGATAAAAATTTCCCGCATATACTACTAGAGGCAAGTGGAAATATCTCTCTTGATAGCATTGAGTCATATGCAAAAAGAGGAATCGACGCTATAAGCAGTGGATCATTAATTCACCAAGCAAATTGGATAGACTTATCGATGAAGATGCGTTAAGGACCTTTAATTAATGGCTGACGATCAGGAAAAGACGGAGGAACCCACCGATAAAAAAATTGAAGATGCGAGAAAAGAGGGAAATGTCCCTAAATCTCAAGATGCTTCAGGTGTTGTAACTCTTTTTGTCGCCATCCTCTCACTCTTAATGCTTTTCCCATTTATGGCTAAACATACCATAATCCTTTTTCAGTACTATTTTTCCCTTATTGGCACCCCTCTTGATAGACTCTTTATGATAGATATAGCAATAGTAACGATACGGGAATTTCTTTTAATCATAATGCCCTTAGCTGTAGCAGTCGCCACCGCTGGTGTTATTGCAGCAGTTGCACAGTTTGGATTTCTCTTTACTGTTCAAGCAATACAACCAAAGTTTAGTAAAATTGACCCTATTAAAGGAACAAAGAATCTTTTTTCAATGAAGAAGCTCATTGAAGGAGTCAAGATTACCTTTAAGGCATTTATAACCCTAGGTGTTGGATTTCTTTTCTTTTTTATGTTTATAAAAGAACTTCCTACAGTTGCACTTTTTGGATTAGATGATCAACTTGATTGGCTTGTAGATAAGATGATTATTATTGCTTTTGTGATGTTATTTATTATATTTATATTTGCTCTCATAGATTTAATTATAGTGAGAAAACAGTACTTTGATGGGCTTAAGATGAGTAAGCAAGAGATTAAAGATGAAATGAAAAATATGGAAGGGGATCCATTAATTAAAGCAAAGATTAGACAAAAGCAGATGGAAATGTCGAGCCAAAGAATGATGTCTGAAGTACCAAAAGCAGATGTTATTATTACCAACCCAACACACTATGCAGTTGCTTTAAAGTATGATGAAACTAAACATGCACCTGTAATAATTGCTAAGGGAATGGACCATATAGCCCAACAAATAAAAAAGATAGCACGTGAGAATGAAGTCCACATTGTACAAAATCCTCCACTTGCACGTAGTTTATACGATGATGTTGACCTTGATCACCCAATCCCAGAAGCACTCTATGCAGCAGTTGCAGAAGTACTTGCATATGTTTATAAAATGAATGAGGGAAAACGTTAATTTTTCATACATATTTTAATGTAAAAATTGATAAATATATACTTCTATAAAAACTAAATAATTTCGATTCTATTCCTACCATTTGTTTTAGCTTCAAATAATGCTTTGTCAGCTAACGTGACTAACTCATACACAGATGAATCATTCCTATCTTGTGCTACGCCAAAAGAACAATTTAATTGTATTCTATGATTACCAATCTGTAACTCTTCAGATTTCAATAAACTTTGAATTCTATTAAATATAATAACTGTCTCTTTTGCATCTGTATACATAAAAAAGATAAACTCTTCTCCACCATATCTGGCAACAATATCGTATGCTCTTATATGTTCAACAAAAATTCTACTTATTTCTACTAAAACTTGATCACCTACCTGATGCCCATATGTATCATTTATTTTCTTAAAGTAGTCGATATCAGCCATAACTATTGTAAAATCGGTTCTAGTAAGTCTAGCCTTTGAAAAGTCATATTCGATTTTTTCAAAAAAGTATTTTCTATTAAATATATTTGTCAAACCATCAAAATTTTTCTCATAGTTTTCACTTTCAATTACTAATGTTGTTAAGTTTTGCATAAATTGAAACTCTAAGATTGCAAAATCTTCATAAGTTTGCTCACCGACAGTTCCTGACGTACCATACTCCAACAATAAAGAGTTTTGTAATTTATGAAGTCGTTCATGCTCTCCTTCTAAATTCAATATCTTATCTTTTTTATCATCTATAGTTTTTATTTTTGAATTTAAAACTGCATTCAACATATGGGTAATTTCACAATTAGCGTATGATTGCTTTTCTAGTAAATTATCTAAATTGTCAATATTTTTATTACACACAAGTATCTTAAATAATCCTATCAATTTTTTTAAATGAATTTCCAAATTTGATTTTAAATTACTAGATAAGTCTTTATGTATATCTATTCTGTCATCATTTTTCATAAGATACCTTTTATAAATATAACTCATATTACATCATTATAAATAATTGTAACTTATGACTTAATTAAAAATTCTATTACATAAAATATAAAGTACTTTATAAAATGAATAACAAATAGAAAAATAGTATAATTGCACTTAATGAAAGATATAATTAAAAGAATTGATTCTGCCAAACATATTGTAGTAATTGCGCATATAAACCCTGATGCTGATTCACTAGGTTCTGCAAGTGCGATGTATACATACATACTTACCTTACATAAAAAGGTATCTCTTTTTTGTGTAAGTAAAAATATAAATCCAAAGTTGTCTTTTTTACCATGGGCTGACAAAGTGAGAAATTCATTTCCAGCTTCAGGGGATTTGGCAATTGCTTTGGATTGTGGTTCTATAGCTAGACTTGGGATTGATATAGAATGTGATTTGGTAAATATAGATCATCACCAAAGTAATCCAAAATATGGTGAATATAATTTAGTTGACACGAAGTGTATAAGTACGAG
The DNA here is from genome assembly GCF_047622445.1 of Sulfurimonas sp. GTDB lineage: Bacteria > Campylobacterota > Campylobacteria > Campylobacterales > Sulfurimonadaceae > Sulfurimonas. The sequence goes on along the minus strand of NZ_JBLHOE010000071.1, from coordinate 10,291 downwards.
TCAAATTCTTTGTAATTTTTTTTTAGAAAATGAAATACCTATTAACAAAAAGATGGCCACATCACTCTACGCAGGGCTTTTAGATGATTCTGATGGTTTTATGTCTGATGATGTCGATGGTACAGTCTTGGCTACTTCAAAGATGTTAATAGAGTCGGGTGCAGAGTATAAACTATGTAACAAATACATAATGAAATACCAATCATTGGCAAGCTTAAGACTCAAAGCAATTATGCTTGGGAATATGAGTTTATTTAATGATGCTAGAATAGCCTTGTTTTTAGTAAGTAATGAAGATATGAAAAAAACTGGAGCTATTGGTGAAGATTGTGAGGGGGCTTTAGAAGAGTCACTTCACCTACCAACAGTTGAAGTAGCTGTTTTATTAAAAGAAAACAAAGACTTAAGTCTTAAAGGTTCTTTACGTACGTGTGGAAATATTGATGCATCAAAGATAGCATCAAAGTATAGTGGTGGCGGACATAAGAGTAGGGCAGGTTTTACTATGCGTAGTACTTGTACTCTTGAAGATGCATCACAAGAAATTTTAAAATTACTAAATAAGGAAATATAGTTTGGGAAAAAGTAAATCTAAGTCAACATTAGGAATCATAATTTTTGGTTTAATCATAGCATCTGTAATATATGTAAATACGGCATCAATGTTTGAAAAAGACGTGCCCATTGTTACAATGGAGAATAATGGATATTGGAATCTTAAAAAGTCATTGAAACTATCATTAAGCGATGAAAGTGGGGTAAAGTCATATAAGGTTATTTTTAAAAGTTCCAAGGGAGAGGAAACTCTTAGTCATGAACAGCTTATAGTTGCTGAAAAATCGATGGAGATTGATGTTAAAGCACCAAGAAATGCTTTTGCATTAAAAGATAATGAGATTACAGTTTCTGTTGAGGCGACAGATGCAAGCTCATGGAATTTTTTAAAGGGAAACAGCGTTAAGCAAGAGTTTCATATTCTTATAGATAAAAGAAGACCAAACACAAGTATTGTTAGTAATTCTTATGGGATTAAAAAAGGAGGTGCAGCTCTGGTAATATTCAAAGTCAAAGATGAGAATCTCAAAGATATTTATATAGAAACGAGTGCTGAAAATATTTTTAAGCCTCAGCCTTTCTACAAAGAAGGTTATTATATTTCACTTATTGCATGGCCGATTACTAGTAGTAGTTTTGACGCTACGATTGTAGCAAAAGACTTTGCAGGAAATATCAAAAAAACACATATCCCACTGTATCTTAAAGCAAAAAAATATAAAATTTCAAAAATTAAAATATCTGATAAATTTTTAGAAGGAAAGATTGCTGATTTAGCCGAAGAGTTTGAAGAAACTCAAGGTGTATTTGATTCTGTAGAACAGTTTAAAATTATAAATGAAAAAGTAAGGGCTAAAAATGAAAAGCTCATTCATGATATGGGTGCTGTTGTTTCAGATGAACAAATTGATAGTTTTAGAATTAATAAAATGTATCCACTTAAAAATGCGAAAGTAGTTGCATCTTTTGGAGACCATAGAAAGTATTTTTATAAAGGTAAAAAGATCAGTGAATCTTACCATTTAGGACTTGATTTAGCTTCAAATGCAATGGCAAGTATCAAACCACAAAATGCTGGAAAAGTTGTCTATACAGAGTATAATGGTCTTTATGGTAATATGCCTATGCTAGATCATGGTTTAGGTTTATATACACTTTATGGACATTGTTCAAGTGTTAATGTAAATACAGATGATGAAGTTTCAGTAAAAACAGATATTGCCAATACTGGAAAAAGTGGTTATGCTATGGGTGATCATTTACATTTTGGTGTATTAGTTCAAGGTGTTGAAGTTCGTCCAGAAGAGTGGATGGATACACAATGGATAAAACTAAATATTACGAATGTTATTAAAGAATCGAAAAAGATAATAAATAAAAGTTAATTGGAGCGATACATGTACCAAACTACTATAAAGAAACCTGTTGAACTTGTCGGAATAGGACTTCATAAGGGTTCCCCTGTAAAACTTAAACTAGAACCATTAAGTTCTAACAGTGGTATTGTTTTTTATCGTAGTGACGTTGATGTTGCTATACCTTTACTCCCACAAAATGTAGTAGATACAAAAATGGCTACTGTAATAGGTAAAGACGGTCATGTGATCTCTACTATAGAGCACCTCCTTTCTGCTATTTATGCATATGGAATTGATAATTTAAAAGTGATTGTTGATGCAGATGAAGTTCCTGTTATGGATGGAAGTTCTGCTAGTTTTTGTATGCTCTTAGATGAAGCTGGCATAGAAGAACAAGACCAACCAAAAAAAGTTATGCGTATTAAAAAAGATATTATCGTTCAAGAAGGAGAGAAGTATGTAAAACTATCTCCTTCACCTGATCTGAAGTATGACTTTAGAATTAAGTTTCCTCATCCTGTGATTCAAAATCAAGATTATGTTTTAGAATTTACAAAAGAATCATACAAAAATGAAATTTCTCGTGCAAGAACTTTTGGATTCTTACATGAAGTTCAGTATCTTCGTTCTAAAGGTTTAGCACTTGGTGGTTCTTTAGAGAATGCAATAGTCTTAGATGATAAAAAGGTTTTAAATCCGGAAGGACTAAGATTTACAGATGAGTTTGTACGACATAAAATTCTTGATGCTATTGGAGATATGTCTTTAATAGGTATGAATTTTGTAGGAAACTATGAAGCCCTTGCTGGAAGTCATGACCTAAATCATAAGCTGACATTAGAACTACTCAAAAACCCTGAAAACTATGAGGTGATTGAGCTAGTTGGGGAAAAAACTGCAGCCCTTGAAAAAGCGTATGCATAAAAAAGTAGATATTCTTCTTATTGCATTATCTTCACCGATACAAATCGGAATTTATGAAGATAAGCAACTTATAGATAGCATTAGTTCTTCGAAAAAAAGTTCTGACGTTTTAGCTACCACCTTTAATGACATATTTAATATATATGATGTAAAGAGATTTTTTTATGCAAATGGTCCAGGTAGTTTTATGGCGATTAAAGTTGCGTATATTTTTTTAAAATCTATGAGTATTTTGAAGAAAATTCCACTTTTTGCAACAGATGCATTTTATTTTAATCAAAACAGGCCAATCAAAGCGATTGGAAAGTTATGTTTTGTTAAAATAAACTCAGAAATAAAAACTCAAAAGTTAGAAACAGTACCAGAGTCGAACTTTGTTCTTCCAAATGTACTTGATTATAATGAGTTTAGTACGATATCAACACCGCTTTATAGTATAGGTGCTGTTGGTTAGATAATCACAAGGTTACGATAAATCATGACAATAAGTGTACCAGCGACAAGTGCTAACCTAGGACCAGGATTTGATTCCTTAGGGTTAGCAGTTGACTTACGTAATCGTGTAGAGTTTCACCACTCAAAGTTTTTTTCTGTAGCTATTAAAGGTGAAGGTGAAAATAACCCTCGATTAAAGGGCAATAATCTTTTTATAAGTATTTTTAATGAGCACTATATGCGACTTACTAAGAATAAACAAAATTTTAAATTTACTTTTTATAATTCTATTCCAATGTCTAGAGGTTTAGGTTCTTCATCAGCTGTAATTGTTTCAGCTATTGCTGCAGCACATGAAGCTGCCGGTATTAGAGTTTCAAAAAGAAGAATCCTAAACCATGCACTTGTATACGAATCTCATCCCGACAATATAACTCCTGCAGTTATGGGTGGATTTAATGCGGCAACAGTTGAAAAAAACAAAGTGTTTTCACAGAAAAAACATTTACCTGATTATATAAAGGCGATAGTAGTTATTCCAAATAAGCAAATGAATACAGCGAGAGGTAGAACATTACTTCCAAAGTCATACTCAAAGGAAAATGCGACGTATAACCTTTCTCATACAGCCTTGAGTGTGGCCGCATTTTTTAATGAAGATTGGGAAATGCTTAAGCTTGCGTCGCAAGATAGATTCCATCAAAAGGCTAGAATGAAAACATTACCGGAGTTATTTTCTGTTCAAAAAGTTGCGTATGAAAGTGGAGCACTAATGAGTACACTTTCCGGAAGTGGTTCAACGTTTTTTTCAATGGCGTATGATGAAGATGCAGCTATGATTGCAAATAAATTAAGTCAAAAATTTCCAGACTTTATAGTCAAAATACTTGACTTTGATAACAATGGGCTGATAATAGAGAAGTAACTCTATTAAATCAAGCAAACTTTAGATATAATGGCGAAAAATTTTCATCAAGCTATTCGAATGTGTATTTCATGTAGAAATAGACAGGAGCAAAAGCTTTTAGTAAGACTTCAATGTAAAGAAGGTTTATTAGAAGCTTTTAACAATACTGGGCGAAGTTTTTATATATGTAATGATTGTCTTAGCAATGAGAAGAAAATCATTAAAGCACTTATGCGACAGTGTAAAAGTGGCGAAAAAGAAAGACTAGTAAACAGACTAAAGGAGATCATCACTGATGACAGAAAAAGTTAAAGTAAGTGAAATAGCAGCAGAATTAGGAATTACTCCAAAGGACGTTCTTAAAAAGGCTTTAGATTTAAATATAGAAGCAAAAGCAGCAAATAGTTCAGTTACAATGGAAGATGCAGATAATTTAATGAAGTTCATTATGAATGGTGAAGCAAAAGCACCGGCAGCTCCTATAGCAACGAATACTGTAAAAAAAGCAGTAGTAGAAGAAAAAACTGAAGTTCCAGCCGAAACAGCGAAAAGTGAAGTTGTAGAAGCAAAGGCAGAAGTAAAGAATGAGGACTCTCCTGTAAAAGAAGAAACTCCAACTTCTGAAGTAAAAAAAGATCCAATAAAAGTAGTGAATAAAATAACTACTCTTAAAACTACTATTGTTCCTATAAAGAAAAAGTCTGGTCTTAAAATTGTTAAAAAGAAAAAGCCAAGAGTTGTAGAAAATTATAATTTACCTACAAAACAAGCTTCTGTATCCTCATATGGAAAAATGAGTGCTGAAGTTTTAGAAGAACTTGCGCAAAAGAAAAGATCAAGAACTTCATCTAGTACAGCTCGAAAACAAGAGCAAGGTAAACGTATAGATATCTTCGGTGGTGCTATGGCTGATGTATCAATGGACATGGATGGACAAGTAACTCTTCTTGATTTAAACTCAACAGAACGTGCTCCTTTACCTAAAGAAGAAGCAAGAAAACCTAGACCACCGAAACCAGCTGGTAGAAATGCAAATAAAAAACAAGCGCCTCGTGGTAGAAAAGTTCGTAAAGAGAAAAAGACAAAGTATGCAAAAGCTAAACTAGAAGATGAAGTAATCACTCACGTAGAGATTCCTGAAGATATCCGTGTTTATGAATTTGCAGAAGCTCTCAATCGTCCTATATCTGACATTATCAAAGTTCTATTTGATCTTGGTATGATGATGACTAAAAATGATTTCCTTGGAAATGATGAGATTGAAATTCTTTCTGAAGAATTTGAAGTTGAAGTAACTATCATTGATCCAAAAGATGAGTTTACTCAGGATGAAGAAGATATTGAAGAAGATCCAGATGCAACTGAAAGAGCTCCTGTTATTACAATTATGGGACATGTTGATCATGGTAAAACATCACTTCTTGATGCAATACGCGAAGCAAAAGTAACAGATGGTGAAGCGGGTGGAATTACACAGCATATTGGTGCATATACAATTGAACAGCATGGTAAACCGATTACATTCATAGATACTCCGGGACATGCTGCCTTTTCTCATATGCGTCAAAAAGGTACGGATATTACAGATATTATCGTTATTGTTGTTGCTGCTGATGATGGTGTGAAGCCACAAACTCTTGAAGTTATCAAAATGGCAAAAGAATCAGGTGCTCCAATTATTGTTGCACTAAACAAAATGGATAAAGAAACTGCACAACCAGATATGGTTAAAGGTCAAATGGCTGAGCAGGGTATTAATCCAGTTGATTGGGGTGGGGATATAGAATTTGTTCCTGTTTCTGCAAAATCTGGAATGGGTATTGATGATTTACTCGAAAATATTCTTACTACTGCTGAAATATTAGAACTTAAAGCAAATGAAAATGCATTAGCTAAAGCAGCTGTTATTGAATCTTCTTTAGAAAAAGGTCGTGGTCCAGTTGCTACAGTTATCGTTCAAAATGGTACTCTTAAAGTTGGTGATTATGTAGTTTGTGGTGCTGCTTATGGTCGTGTTAAAGCAATGTTAGATGAAAACAACAAACAAATAAAAACTCTTTTACCATCTCATACAGCAGTAATTGCTGGTCTTAATGAAGTTCCAGCATCTGGTGAACTTATGACAGTTATGAATAATGACAAAGAAGCAAAAGAGTTTGCGCTTAAACGTCATGAGTATGATAGACATAAAGAGCTTTCTATCTCAACTAAGTCTAGCTTAGAAGATATGACAGCAATGATTGCAGAGGGTAAACTTAAATCTCTTAAAGTTGTTCTTAAAACTGATGTTCATGGTACTCTTGAAGCAATTAGATCATCTATTACAGCACTTAGAAATGATGAAGTTAAAGTAAACATTATCTCTTCAGGTGTTGGTGGAATCACAGAAAATGATGTTGAACTTGTTAACAACTCTGAGAATTGTGTACTTCTTGGATTTAATGTACGTCCTACAGGTAGTGTAAAAGCTGCTGCAAAGCAAAAAAGTGTTGAGATTAAAACATACTCAATTATTTACCAACTAATAGATGATATTACTGGAATGCTTACAGGAATGATGGCTCCGAAATATACTGAAGAAAATACTGGTCAAGCAGAAGTTAAAGAAGTATTTAAAATACCTAAGGGTGTTGTTGCCGGTTCTGTTGTTGTTGATGGAAGACTTATCCGTGGTGGTATGGTTCGTGTTATTCGTGATGGTGTTGTTCATTACGAAGGTGAGCTTACTTCACTTAAACGTTTCAAAGATGATGTTGAAGAAATCGGTAATGGTTATGAATGTGGTGTTGTTATCAGTGGTTATGACGATGTTGTACCAGGCGATGTACTAGAAACATTCAGAAAAGTTGAGCAAAAAGTAAGTCTATAAATGACAGAAGCTCAGATAAAGATCAAGAGAACTGAATCAATTCTTCAAGAGTTGATTCCTCAAGCTCTTGCGCACATGAATGATAAAAGACTTCATAATCTAAATATTCTTGAAGTGAAATGTGCTCGTGGTAAAAGTGATGCAAAGGTTTATATTGATCCTGCCCAATACTCAGACCAAGAAAAGCGTGACTACCTTAAACTTCTTCGTAAAGCCCGTCCTATAGTAGAAACACATTGTTTGAAAGATCAAGGCTGGTACCGTTGTCCGAAATTCACATTTGAATTTGATGAGCATTTAAAACAAGCTCAAAATATTGATGATTTATTTAAAAAAATTGCCAAAGATAAAGAGGAAGATTAATGTCACTACAAAGCGATATAAACTCACTTATTACTTCAGTTGATTTAGAACTTTATGATGCAAGCATTGTAAATGAAAATGATGAAACTATTTATCGTATAGGTGTTATCTCAAAAGAGATAGAAGATGGTAAGAGAAAGAGTGTGCCCTTAGATGCATATATAGAATTAACGCATCTTATTTCACCACTTTTAGATGTTACTCCTCCCGTTTCTGGTGATTATAGACTTGAAGTTGGTTCTCCTGGTATTGAGAGAAAAATTACGACTATTAATCACTTTAAATTAAGTCTTGGAGAAAAAGTTTCTATACTTGCGAATGAAAAAGTAAAATATAGAGGAACTTTACTTAAAGTTGAAGGTTCAAAGCTTTTTGTAGAACTTGAAAACGAAACTGTTGAAGTTGAATTTAATGATATTATTAAAGCTAAAACATACTTTGAGTGGTAAGCTTACAAGCTAATGTTAATCAATAACGATTTTTTTATGAAATTAGCCTTGAAAGAGGCTTGGAAATATCAGGGATTAACATATCCAAATCCAGCAGTTGGTTGTTGTGTAGTCGGTAAAAATAACGAAATATTGGCTGTTGCAGCCCATAGAAAAGCGGGTGAAGCTCACGCTGAAGTTAACGCTTTAAAAGCTGCGTATTACAAACTTACACAAGACTCTTATATTTTATCACTAGCAAAATCGGTAGATATTCATACTCATTTACTTAGTAATCATAGCAATATATTTCATAACGTTACGCTGTATACAACGCTAGAACCATGTGCTCATTTTGGGAAAACGCCCTCATGTGCATCACTTATAAGTGATCTTGGTATCAAAGAAGTATATGTGGGTAGTTATGATACTAATCCGCAGGCAGAAAATGGAAACATGATTTTGTCTAAAAATAATTGTACGGTATATACTGAGTTATTAGAAAAAGAGTGTGATGCGTTATTATTGCCTTTTAATACATGGCGAGAAAAAAACTTTGTATTTTTTAAATGGGCACAAAGACTTAATGGTACTACTGATGGAATGGAAATATCTTCAGCTGAATCAAGAAAGAATGTTCATGCTATGCGTGATGTGTGTGACCTACTTGTTATAGGTGGAAATACAGTACGCATTGACAGACCGACACTAGATGCAAGGTTAGTAGATGGAAAAGCTCCTGATGTACTTATTCTCTCACGTGAGAAAGAGTTTGATACTACAATCCCACTTTTCAGTGTGGCGAATAGAAAAGTATTTATAGAAAATGATTTCTCAAAATTAGAAGTATATAAAAATATAATGATAGAAGGGACATCAAGTATGTATGAACTCTCTCGTGAATATGTGGATATGTATTTGTCTTACACGGCCCCTAAGTTGGGTGGAGAAGAAATTTTTAATGTCAGTAATGATAAACTAGAAATTTTAAATATAGAGAAAGAGACACAAGATATAATTATGTGGATGAAAAAGGAAGTTTAACTATGGCTCAAGATCAACAAAAACAAGAAAAAATTGTATCAATGTTTGATGATATCGCACCAACATATGATACTGCAAATCGTGTTATGAGTATGGGTGTTGATAAATCTTGGAGACGAAAAGCTTGTGATTTATCTTACAAGTTCTACGGGAAAGAATCTATACCTCAAATAGTAGATGTAGCTTGTGGCACTGGTGATATGATGGACTTTTGGCGAAGTCGTGCACAGCGTGCTGACATAAAAATTAAAAATATTGTTGGTGTAGATCCATCTGTGGGGATGGTTGATGTAGCGAAAAAAAAATATCCTACTTTTATCTATCATATAGCCAAAGCTACTGAAATCCCATTAGAAGATGCAAGTAGTGATATTCTTAGTATCACATATGGAATAAGAAATGTTGTTGAACGTAAAGAAGCTCTTGTTGAATTCAACCGTGTACTTAAAAAAGATGGTCTGGTTGTTATCTTAGAATTTATGAAAAACGAAAATCCTTCATTACTGGGTAAAATACGTGATTTTTATATGAATAAAGTTCTCCCAAAAGTTGGTGGAGCGATTTCGAAAAATCTTGCTGCGTATGAGTATTTACCCAACTCTATAGAAGATTTCTCAACAGTTGAAAATATGCAAAACGAATTAGAAAGTGCAGGTTTTGAAATGCTCTACACTAAGAGTTTTTCTATGGATATATCTACACTTCTTATAGCTAGAAAGAAATAATTTTAGTTCTCAAGTTTAATAAATCCCCAAGTTTGACTTGGGAATTTGCCATTAAAGAAATACCTTTTGGAGTTAAAAACCTCGTTGCACCTTATTATTATTACTGAGATTAAGCAATAACATCAAAATCCCCAAATCTCCACAAATCTTTTAAACCTGTTGCAATTTTTTCATAAAGTTTTATACTCTCTTTGAGTTCTATTTTCACATAGACACCATCATGTAAATTACTTTTAGAGAGTATCTCTTTTAAGTCATTAGCAACTGTTTCAAAGTGCTCTATAGCCCCAGATTTTGAAAAACCTCCCTTAACAATGTGAGATGTTAAATACTCTTGTGAACCCACTACTTCATAAATAGGTTTTTGTGTTGGTAAAGAATCCATTTTATTGCTAAGATTTTCATTATAAAGAGTATATAGTTCTTGAAACTAATCAGTTTTGACTTAATGAAAAATATGGGTGCTTAAAACACCTCTCGAACTATGGTATATTGGGAGTAAACAAAGGTTTATTTACAAATGGCTGTAAAAAAGCTCTAAAATATGCATAAATTATCAATCTAAAAATGTTATTTCTAAGGGTATGAGGAGAGGAATTAAACGATATTTTTGTAAAGATTGTAGGACTTCCTTTAGTTCCAATAGACGACCAGAACAACTAGAAAAAATTATCTTTGAAGAA
>NZ_JBLHOE010000070.1:0-17646 GCF_047622445.1 Sulfurimonas sp. | reverse complement strand
CAAATTTTCGACTATCTTGTCATTCACTTTTCTCAAATTCATTAAATATCTTACTTAACTGGTCTTTTGCAATACCAATACCAGTGTCTTCAACTAAAATCTCTATATCTAGCTTTGAATGATGTTCATCAATATTAAAAGCTTTTAAAGACAGCTTTATATATCCAGTTTCTGTAAACTTGACTGCATTACCAATAAGGTTAAGTAAAACTTGTCTTAGTCTAACTTCGTCTATAAGAAGGCTTTCTGGAATCTCTTGTGAAACCTCAACTATTAGATCTAGCCCTTTATTCTTTACACTTATCATAAATATATTACCAAGTTCTTTACTTAGGTTATATATATTTGTAGGTGTTTTTTTGATATATAGCTTCCCAGATTCTATTTTTGAAAGATCCAAAATATCATTGATTAAAGTAAGTAATGTATTTCCAGCGGAATGAATTGTTTTTACATAGGACTTTAGTCTCGGTTCACTAATTTGTTCATTTAAAAGCTCAGTAAAGCCGATGATAGCATTCATTGGTGTTCGAATTTCGTGAGACATATTCGCTAAAAATTCCGACTTGGCCTTATTTGCATTTTCTGCCACTTTTGAAGCATGTTCATACTTCTCATTAAGTCTAATAAGTTGATTTTGTTGTCTGTCACTTGCTTTTAAAATCTTATTGAGACGATTATTTTGTTTTTCAAGTTCATACTGAAGGTCTTTTTGTCCACTAATGTTATTCCATACCACATATATTGCGATATTACCTTCGTATATAATCCTAGTTAAACCTATATCGACCCAAAATTCTTCATTATCTTTGTTTATATGAATCCACTCAAATTGATGAGAGCCATTTGCTAAACACATTTCTATCATACTCTGAGCTTTCTCAACAGAAGAACTTCCATCTGCTTGAATGAATGGAGACCACTCTGATGGTTGAGAATTAAGAAGGTCAAATTTATTCTCTAACCCGAGCATTTTTACAGCCGCCATATTACATTCGATAAATTTTCCATCACGTAAAATTAAATTACCAGTTGAAGATTCATCAAATAAAACCTTGAAATTTCCTTTTTCTGCCACGAGAGTATTTTCAATTATCTTACGTTCTCGTATCTCGATAGATAGTTTTCTATTCCAATAAAAACTAGCAACTATAAGTAAAAAGAAAAGAAATAAAACCTGATAAATAAATGTATAATCTACTGCTTTTTTTACCGCAATATGTAACCATTTATTTTTTATATCTAGATGTTCTTTTTCACTCATTGAAGCAAATACCTTGTTCATTATCCCTAACAGTATTGGATTATTTTCTTGTACTAATATTTTATGATTAAAATTGTATTCTACTTTTCCAGATATATAAAGTGAATCTGAGTAGTGTGTACCTACATAATGCATACCAACTGCCATATGTCCTAGAAAAGCAAAAGCCTTCCCATTCTTTACTAAATCAAGAGCCTCATAAATTGTATTTGTAGCTATGAGTTTAATATTTGGTTTTTCCTCCATCAAATAATTATAACTCGTCCAATACTTCGGCACAGCAATAACATGATTTTCTTCTTCTATTTCATCAATACTATTAATAAAACTTTCTGTATTTTTCGTAACCAAGACAAAAGGGAAATTTGCATAAATATCACTAGTGATACCTAAGTTACTTTCATAATCACTTGCCCCAATACCAGGAATCATATCAATCTTTTTTTCTTTAAATTTTTCTATTACATCTGGCCAAGATGAAGATTTAATATATTTAAATCTTAGACCTGATACATTTGAAATCTTTTTCAGGTATTCATTCATAATTCCTGTCATTTTCTCATTTTTGAGTATTGACATTGGTTCCCAGCTTGTTTCACTAAATGTTACAACAGGATGCTTACTTATCCACAGTTTTTCTAGATTAGATAATTTTATATTTTTGTCATCTATAGAATCTCCTGCATGCCATTTTTTAAGTATTTCTTGCTTTTCTTCAAATGTAATACTAATCAATGCTTTTTGTATGATACTCTTTAAGAGAGTATTCTCTTTTTGTAAAGCATAAGCCACACCTGTTTCTTCAGTGTTAACAATATCCACAACTGTAAGAGAATCTATCATTTTCTCTCGAATAATATAATTGACTACTGCAATATTTCCTACAAAAGCATCCACTTTATCTAATCTAAGTGCTTCTAGCCCTTTTTTATCTGAATTAACTAAGTATAAAGATAGTTTTGGATGCTTTCTTATCAGCCATTCATTTGAGTATGACTCCCTAGTTACAGCAACTTTTTTAGTCGAGAGATCCTCGATAGCATGAATATCATTAGTACTTTTCTTGATAAATATTCCACTATCAATATTTATGTAAGGCTCAGTAAAAGTTAAGTATTTTTCTCTTTCTTGTGTTTTAACTACACATGCATATCCATCAAGTTTTTTATCTTTAACTTCTTGAACTACAGTAGACCAATCAGTAGTTTTTATTTGAATATCTAAACCTGTTTTATATCGCACGATCTTTAAAATATCTGCTGATATGCCTTGATACTTACCATTTGAGTCTTGAAAATCATACGGGGGCCATGCATTGTCTGCCCCAAGTCTAACAATAGGATTATTTTTAATCCAATTTTCTTCTTCTTGAGTAAAACTTATCTTATGCTTTACATTAGTGTTTGACGCAAATAAACTACTCATTAAAGCACTAAAGAGTAAGAAGCATAATACCTTAAGCATAGTCAGTCATATTACATTTTCGAAATGATTATAAACTCATCGATATTATCACAGAAAATCTCTACGAGTAGAGGATCAAACTGTTGTGCACTTCTTTCTTTAATGTAAGCAACAGCCTTCTCAACACTCCAAGCATCTTTATACACTCTTTTATGTGTTAAAGCATCAAAAACATCAGCAATAGCTACAATTCTTCCAAAAATATGTATCTCTTCACCTTTAAGACCTCTGGGATAACCTTTCCCATTATATTTTTCATGATGCTCATGCGCAATTATATCTGCCGCTTTCATAAATTTTCGATTTGGATGTTTAAGATACGTGTGTGCGATTGTAGTATGAGTTTTCATGATTTCAAACTCTTCTGTAGTGAGTGCTCCATCTTTATGTAAGATTTCATGTGGAATACCCATTTTTCCAATGTCATGCATTGGACTTGCATAAAATATAATATCAGCGTCTTCTTCAGAGATACTCGGATGGTAATGAGCCAAAAGTCTTGAATACTCTGCAACTCTACGAATGTGTTTTCCTGTCTCATCAGAAACAGATTCTACAAGTTCAGTTAAGACAAAAATCATTTCCTTTTGACTTTCTTCAAGTTCTGTTTCTATTCTTTCTTGTTCAATTTCTAGTTTTGTTTGGAGTGTTAAGTTATTGTTTTGTAGTACTTTCTTTGCTCTGTAAAGATCTAAATGAGTTTTTACCCGGGCTAATAGTTCGTTTGCATGAAAAGGTTTAACTATATAATCTATCCCCCCTACTTCAAAGCCTTTTGACATAGAATCTGTATCAGCTTTTGCAGTTAAAAAGATAATTGGTATTTCAGAATAAAGAGGATCTTTTTTTATACGTCTGCATACCTCATACCCATCAATTCCTGGCATCATAATGTCTAATAGTATTAAATCAAACTTATTTTCATGTAAGAGAGATAAAGCAGTTTCACCATTTTTTGCATAAGAAAAATCATATCTATCTTCTTTTAAAATATTCATTGCAACCTGAATATTCTCCAAAACATCATCAACAATTAAAATTCTACTCGCATATTCCATTATAGATCCTATGAACGTAATTAATATGGATTATTTTACCCCAACAAGACTTAATAATAGTTAATTTCTATTTTAGGCTGTCAAGTCTGCTACATGATGGGTTGTTGATTCACTAACATTAGATGTAATTATATATCTATCTCTTCCTGTATCTTTTGCTTCATAAAGCATCTCATCAGCTCTCGAAATAAGAATATCTTCATTTAACGCATCATCTGCAATACAGCAAACTACACCTATAGAAATTGTTAAGAAATTATTTACGGTAGAACCACTATGTTCAATCTTTTGCTCTCGTATAGCATCGCCAATGTCCCGTGCTAGTTTTGCAGAATTTGATTCATCAGTTTGCGTAATCAGTGCACCAAATTCTTCACCACCTAATCTAAATACAAAGTCACTTGGACGCTGAAGTGTATTTACTAAGACTTTTGCCACTGCTTGAAGGGCATTGTCTCCTTGGATATGACCATATGTATCGTTATACTGTTTAAAATAATCAATATCAAGCATCATAAATGTGATATGGCTATGCGTACGTCTCGCACGCTTAAGTTCTCTTTCATACACCATATTAAAATAGCGTCTATTGTGCATACCAGTCAAAGAATCTGTATAAGAAACATTTTCTAATTTTTTATTGAGTTTTCTTAATTTTTTCGTAACTATCTCTAAGCGTGTTTGATCACTTTGTATACTTGAAAATACCGAATAAGATATGATTAATATAGCTAAGATTATCAACCCTAATATTATTCCAAGTTTCAAAATAGCCATGTCATAAATTTGTAAAAACTTTTTGCGATCATACCTCGCCATCTTTACTTCATAATGAATCAGTTTTTGTAGCACAGTATGGATATGAGAAACATACTTTTCTAGAGATCCAATAGAAATAGCACTCATGTCCCGGCCACTTCTAGCCACACGGAGTAGTTTTAAAAAGTAACGATTAACTACTTTTATTTCTAAAGCGACATATTCTACATACTGAAGTTCTTCGTCCCGTTTAAAATGTGATTCGTAGCTTTTCCATAGTTTATTTATTTTAGTTAAAGAATATTCTAATTCACTCGAGGTTTCTTGTACACTAATTTGATTATTTTTTACTCTATACAGAGTAGAAGCTAGACCATTATGATATGTTTGGAGCATTTCATTTAATTCAGTAACAGGGACAAGAGAACCAAAATACAGTCCATCAAGATTTTTTTTCATATCATTAATGTTTATTGCACCCATGATTCCTATAGAAAAAAGACCTACCGTAATCAAGAAAAATAGAAAAAACAATTTGCTTCGTAATCGTAATGCTTCTATAAACTGCATGATACTCCCTAATTAAATTAGTAAAAGCATATCTCATGCCATTTATAATATATTTGTGCCATTTTATGCTAACATCTACTAAAGTACTTAAAAATAGGCAGCGAGCAATGAAATCTATTCATATATGTGATTCTTGAATATGCATGAAAAATTAAAATTTATTAAACAACTGGATTTTTTCAATTCATTAAATAATGAAGAACTAGAGATAATATCTGAAATTTCTACTATTTCTAAACATACTAAAGAATCTATTTTATACTATGAAAATGACACCTACGATAAGCTTTTTTTTCTCGTATCAGGTTTGCTGAAAGTTTATAAAGTCGACAAATATAATAATGAAATATTTCTCTACCATATTTATGAAAACTCTCTTGTTTCCGAACTTTCTGTTATTGATAGAGCCGCAATACACTGCTTTTCAAATACTCAATTCCTTGAAGATAGTATTGTCTTGGAAGTAGATTTTTTTGAATTTAAAAAACGATTTTTATCACAAAATATACTTAACAGCGAATTTATTAACGAAATTTTATTAAAAACACATCAGCTGCACTGTGTAGTTAATCGTGAGCTTGTATTCGATGCCACCTCTAAAGTAGCATATATGCTTTGTGATGATTTAGCTATGTTTAACAAATTAAAAAGACAAGAAGTCTCTTTTATGTTGCATATACAACCAGAAACACTTTCGCGCGTTTTAAAAAAATTAAAAAGAGCAGAAATAATCGATGTTGATCATTCTCAAATTATTATCAAAGATATAAAAGCACTAAAAAATATATATAAAGGTGAATAGAATATGCTAATAACAAATAAAATCAGTACAAAAATTAAGATTATAGGTGCCCTGCTCATTATATTAATGCTTACTACAATCACTATAACTATCTATTTGAATCAACAAAAGGTAAAAGATGCTCTTGTTATAAATATAGCCGGAAAACAAAGAATGTTAACTCAAAAAATTTCAAAAAATATTTTTTACATTCACTATAGCACAGACAAGAATTTTAATGAACTCAATAATGCAACAAATACATTCATTGAAGGTCTCAATATTTTAAAACATGGAGATGAAGAGCAAAAAACATATTCAGCTCCTAACGATACAATTAAAAAGCAAATTTTAGAAGTTGATATTCTTTGGAGTAAATTTAATAAAAATATTCAAAACTTTAAGATTATAACTAATTCAAATGACTCAGACAAAGACGAAAAGCTTAAGCATATCGTGTTGTTTATATATGAGAATAACACTGTACTACTAGGGAGTGTTGATAGCCTAGTTACTATGTATACTAATAACAGTGAAAATAAAACTGAGTATATGAGAACTTTTCAATTTATTTCAGCAATTTTACTTCTTTTAGTTTTTGTCTATTCCCTTTTTCGTTTAAGAGAGATAGAGTCACATGCAGAAGAATTTATGAAGTACTCAAAAGAACTTATACGTGATGAAGATGGCTCAAAATTAAAACCTATTGAAATGGATGTAGAAAGTGAAATAGTTGAAGTAAGCGACACTATGAACTGTTTTATAAATAAGATTAATACTGCTATGGACCACTCAAATGAGGCATTGCAGCAATCTCAATATGCTTCTCTGAAGCTAGAAGAATTGACAGATGAATTCGATGATATCATTGGTGAACTGCAAAATGAATCTATCATATCCAGACACTTAAATAATAGTGAAGATATTGTTATAGAATCAACAGAAGAGCTTTTAAATTCAACACATAAACTACAAAAATTAAAAGAAGAACTTCAAGAACTCAGTAAGTTATGTCAAGCTAATCCAATCTAATACCTTAGGTGTTACAATCATTCACATTTCTTCTTTATAAAGATATTCTTAAACAAAATATGTAAATACTTGATATAAGTCAAGGAATCTAATTCGATAAAAGAGTAGTATATAACTGTTAAGAGAAGACTTTAACAAAATTGAAATATTTATCTATTTCATATTGTTATATCCTTCATACTATTATCAAACAGGAGTAAATATGTCACTTTCAAGAAGAGAATTTTTAAAAAGTTCAGCGGCAGCCTCAGCGGCAGCAGCAATTGGTATGACTGTACCAGCTGATCTTGAAGCAGCAGCTAAAAAAGCTGAAACTAGCTGGAGATGGGACAAGGCAGCTTGTCGTTTCTGTGGTACAGGTTGTGGTATTATGATGGCCACTAAAGATGGAAAAATAGTAGCAGTAAAAGGTGATCCAGCAGCACCAGTTAATCGTGGTCTGAATTGTATTAAAGGTTATTTTAATGCAAAAATTATGTACGGTGCAGACAGACTTACACAACCATTACTGAGAGTTGGTGCAGACGGTAAGTTTGATAAACATGGTAAATTTGCTCCTGTAAGTTGGAAAAGAGCTTTTGATGAGATGGAAGTTAACATCAAAAAAGCGCTTAAACATGCAGGTCCTGAAGGTGTAGGTATATTTGCATCTGGTCAGTATACTGTTATGGAAGGATATGCTGCACAAAAAATGATGAAAGGCGGATTTAGATCAAATGCGATCGATCCAAACGCTCGTCACTGTATGGCATCTGCTGTTGTTGGTTTTTACCAAACTTTTGGTATTGATGAGCCTTCTGGTTGTTATGATGATATCGAGTTAACAGATACTATCGTATCTTGGGGTTCAAACATGGCTGAAATGCACCCTATTCTTTGGTCACGTGTAACAGATAGAAAACTTTCTGATCCTAAGCGTGTTAAAGTTATTAACATGTCTACATACACGCATAGAACTTCAGATTTAGCTGATATAGAAATCATTTTTACACCAAATACTGACCTTGCATTATGGAACTATATTGCGAGAGAAATTGTATATAATAACCCTGAATCAATTGACTGGGATTTTGTTAAGAAACATATTGTTTTTGCAGCTTCACCTGTTAATATGGGTTATGGTATGAGAAGAGCTGGTGAAACATCAGTTACTCCAGTAAGACCAGATGGTAGTGCCGGAAAATATTCAGCTCTAGAAATGGAAACTGTAAACCAAGAAATGAAACATACTGTATCAGCAGCAGAAGCACCAGCTTTAAAACCTTATGGATATAAGGAAGGCGATGTTATGGTTAACAAACCAGCGGGTCTTAAACACTGGGAAATCTCTTTTGAAGAGTACAAAAAATTTCTAGAACCATATACACTTGACTATGTAGCTGAGATTTCTAAAGGTGATCCGGATGAAGATATCAATCAATTCAAAGGAAAACTTAAAGAACTAGCTGATCTTTATATAGAAAAAGGTCGTAAAGTTGTATCTTTTTGGACTATGGGTATGAATCAACATACACGTGGAACATGGGTAAACACACTTGCATATAATGTTCACTTTTTACTTAATAAGCAAGCATTACCAGGTTCTGGAGCATTCTCTCTTACAGGACAACCTTCAGCTTGTGGTACAGCTCGTGAAGTTGGAACATTCTGTCACAGACTTCCTGCTGATATGATGGTTAAAAATCCTAAACATAGAAAAATCGTTGAAAACAGATGGAAAGTTCCAGAAGGTACACTAAACCCTGTTGGGAATCAACACATTATGAAAATTCACCGTGATATCGAAGATGGTGTTATCAAATTTGCATGGGTTAATGTTTGTAATCCTTATCAGGATTCAGGATCTGCTACGCACTGGATTAAAGCTGCACGTGAGATGGATAACTTTATCGTTACTTCTGATGGTTACCCTGGTATCTCAGCAAAAGTCTCAGACCTTATCCTACCTTCTGCAATGATTTATGAAAAATGGGGTGCATATGGAAATGCTGAACGTCGTACACAGCACTGGAGACAACAAGTACTTCCAGTTGGTGATGCGATGAGTGATACTTGGCAATGGGTAGAGCTTTCAAAAAGATTTACAGTTGGCGATGTATGGGGAGCGCAACCTCTTCGTGGTAAGAACAAAGATGGGACTAAGAAATCACTTCCAGATGTTAGAGCTAAAGCTCATGCTATGGGTTACACTGATGACACAACTATGTATGAGATTTTATTTGCAAATAAAGAAGCAAAGTCTTATAAAATAGATATGAACTCATTCCCTCAAAAAGGTTTTGATAATTCTGAGTGTAATGGAGATAGCAGAAATGTAGTTGGTTCTGATGGTGCAGTATTTAAAGGTTATGATTTTATGATTCATGAGTACCTCTTTGAAGAATATGCAGACTTTGGTCGTGGTCATGCACATGATTTAGCTGACTTTACTACGTACCATAGAGTTCGTGGTCTTAAATGGCCTGTTGTTGATGGGAAGGAAACACAATGGAGATTTAACTCTATGTACGATCCTTATGCAGCAAAAGCAACTAAAAAAACTGGTAATTCTCATGCCTTTTATGGTCCTTTAGCAAAAGCACTTAAACAAGGTGATTTAATGGGGATTAAAGACAAAAAGAAAAAATCTCTAAAAAATAAAGCTAAAATATTCGCACGTCCTTACATGGATGCACCAGAAAACCCAGATGAAAACTACGATACTTGGATGTGTACAGGTCGTGTTCTAGAGCACTGGCATTCAGGAACTATGACTATGCGTGTACCTGAACTTTATCGTGCAGTACCAGAAGCATTATGTTACATGCATCCTAAAGATGCTCAAACTAAAGGTATTAAACAAGGAGAACTTGCTTGGGTTGAATCACGTCGTGGTAAAGTAAAAGCAAGAGTTGAAACACGTGGTAGAAATAGACCACCTCGTGGTTTAGTATTTGTGCCTTGGTTTGATGAAAAAGTATTTATTAATAAAGTTTGTGCTGATTACACATGTCCTCAATCAAAACAAACTGACTTTAAAAAATGTGCTGTAAAAGTTTACAGAGCATAAAAAGATAAAAGCTGAGAAATGTCTGAAATAAAAAACGACGATAGAAGAGAATTTATTCTTGATATGGCTCGAAATGTTGGTCTTGCAACATTAGGAGGGTTTATGTGGAGTGCTTATGTTGATGAAGTTACAGCTTCAACACTTGTACTTCGTCCTCCCGGAGCTCTAAAAGAAGATGATTTTTTACGTGCATGTATCAAATGTGGACTATGTGTAGAAGCCTGTCCCTACGATACGTTAATGTTAGCAGCACCAGGTGATAACAAACCTATGGGAACACCTTACTTTATACCTAGGGATATCCCTTGTTATATGTGTACAGATATTCCATGTGTGCCAGTATGTCCGACTGGAGCACTAGATGAATCAAGCGTTTCAAAAGATGGCGTACTTGATATTAACACTGCCGATATGGGTGTTGCAGTTATTGATGACAGTAGTTGTATAGCTTTCTGGGGTATTCAATGTGATGCATGTTACAGAGCATGTCCTCTTTTAGGTGAAGCAATAGTTATAGAATACGACAAGAATGAAAGAACTGGAAAACATGCTTATATGAAACCTGTGGTTGTACATGATGTATGTACAGGCTGTGGGATGTGTGAAAAAGCATGTGTTACAGAAAAAGCGGCCATATTTGTACTTCCACGTGAAACTGCAGAAGGTAGAGCTGGCGATTACTATATCAAAGGCTGGGATAAAGAAGATGAAAAGCGTTTAGAAAATGCTACATCTGAAACAACAGTAACTAAGTTAAGTGAGGAATCTGCATTGGACTCTTTAAATGATGGATTGGAGGATTTATACTAATGAATTTCATTTGGAATAATTACCGATACCTCATTATGAGAAGGTTTACACAAATTTCTATACTTGTTTTATACTTTGGTGCAAATGCATGGGGTTGGAATATACTTATGGGTAACCTAAGTTCTTCTATACTTTTTGGAACAATTCCACTAAGTGATCCTTATGCAGCATTACAAATATTTGCAGCTGGCGCAGTTATTACAACTGATTTATTAATTGGTGCAGGGATTATTACACTATTTTATATGACAGTTGGTGGTCGTGCCTTTTGTTCTTGGGTATGCCCTATAAATATTATTACAGACTTTTCAGCGTATGTTAGACGAACACTACATTTTGATAGCGTTCAAAAAAGACAACCGTCTTCTAGGAATATTAGATATTGGGTATTAGTTATGAGCTTAGTTATTTCCTTTATACTTGGAATAACAGCTTTTGAATTTATTTCACCTATATCTATGGTTCACAGAGGACTTGTTTTTGGTTTAGGACTAGGTTGGGCAGCAATGCTTATCATATTTCTTTTTGATTTATTTGTACTAAAAAATGGTTGGTGTGGACATATCTGTCCACTTGGAGCATTTTATTCAGTAGTAGGAAAATTTAGCCTTATTAAAGTACAACATGATGCAGAAAAATGTACAGGATGTATGGAGTGTAAAATTGTTTGTCCTGAAAAGCAAGTGCTTTTTATGGTAGATAAAGAAAGTTTGCCAGTTTTATCTGGCGAATGTACTTCATGTGCGAGATGTATTGAAATCTGTAATGATGATGCTTTATATTTTTCAATTAGAAATTTTAGAAATTTAAAAAACATAGGAGAATAGAATGAAAACAATCACAATATTACTATCTAGCTTAATAGCTTTTACACTGTTTATGACAGGATGTGTTGACAATACCCCACAGGCGAAAAAAGAAGTAGCTAAACCAGTTGTAAGTGAAGAATCTTTAGGTTTGAGAAAAACTGGTCTGTATGGAGAAGCTACTACTACTAGTTCAAAAACAGAGTATACACATACAGCACCTGGTGAAAGTGTAAAATTTAAGCGTGCTTTTCAAGATGCACCACCAATGATTTCACACACAGTAGAGGGTATGTTACCTATTAAAATTGATAGCAATCAATGTCTTAGCTGTCACATGCCTAAAATGGCAAGATTAGTAAATGCAACTGCAATTCCTAAATCACACTTTACTAACTTTAGACCATCTACTCATATGATTGATGGTCAAATTGTAAAATCTGGTAGAGTTATAGAAAATACATCAACTGCTAATTTAGGAAATGTATCTATTGTAAGACAAGGAGAACTTGTTGGTGCTAGATTTAACTGTACACAATGTCATGCTCCTCAGTCTCAGGGTAATTTAGCTGTTGAAAACAAGTTTGAAGCAGACTATACTCATAAAGATGGTGCAAAACGTTCTACTTGGAGCGGTATTAAATTAATGGAAGGTATAGATACTTCTAAAGCAGGTAACTAATCCATGGATAGAAGAGAGCTTTTTAGCTTTCTCTCTTCCTCTGTTACAGGTGAAGAGCGTAGAGTTAAAGAAATAATAATAAGACCACCCTACTATAGCGACATAAATGATTTTGATAAAGAGTGCCAAAACTGTGAGGGTACATGTGCCACTTTGTGTCAAGAACAGATTATAATTATTGGCGAGGATAAAACTCCACGACTTACTTTCGCCAAAAGCGGTTGCACTTACTGCGATGATTGTGCTACTGCCTGCGAGCCTAATGTACTTCAAGTAGAGCATAAAAAACTCATTGATGCTGGTGTACGAATAAATGAGTCTACTTGCTTGAGCTGGAATGCTGTAATGTGTTTTTCTTGTAAAGATCCATGTCTAGAAAATGCCATTGAATTTCAAGCCATGTTTATGCCTACAATTAATCAAGATAAATGTACATCATGTGGATTTTGCATCAGCAGATGTCCAAGTGTAGCTATAGATGTTACTTCAATTAATGAAAAGGTTTGCTAATGCTAAAACAACTTCTAATCTTCGTAATGTTACTTTGCAATCTCGGAGCTATTGAAAAACCTCAAGCACAATTTATTGCGAGTGGTTCTGTAACAGATTTGCATTACAAAGACAAAAAACTCTACGCAGCAACAGATGCAGGAAGTGTAGATATATTTGATGTAGACTCAAGAAAAATTATTGAAAAAATAAAGGTTTCCCAAATCACTGATTTCATGGGTGATGTTATTGACTCAAAAATTTATTCTGTTGACTTAATAGCTGAAAAAGTTCTGTTGCTTTCTCAAGGTAAAAAAGGAGCCAGGAGAATACATATTTATGAGAATGCTACTTTAAAGTTAGTACTTCCCGATACAAAAAGACTCTTTATTGCAAAAGCTAGATTTCTAGATAAAAATACAATTATCTTAGGATTACTCAGTAATGAAATTATCTCTTACGACATACAAAAACAAAAACAAAACTATAGAATACAAATATCACAGTCTAAGTTTTCTAACTTTGTCCTCAGTGAAGATAAAAAAGAAATTATCATTGCTGATGAAAGTGGAAACCTTAAAATTCATGATACTTCAAGTGGTACATTTAAAAATGAACTCTCGGGGAAAAATCTGGATAATGTTTTTGCTGTAGATACAAAGAATGGAATTATTGCTACCGCTGGTCAAGATAGACGGGTGGTAATTTACACACCGGAGTCTCATTCTGCATATTTTAAAACTTCTAGCTTTTTAATATATGGCGTTGGATTAAGCCCTAGTGGGAAAATCGTAGGATACTCAAGTGACGAGCAAAATAATATCTCTGTATTTAACACAATAACAAAAAAGGACTTAGGGGTGTATGGCAATAATAAAATGACTGCTACATATATTCTGTTTATCAATGAAAATGAGTTTTTTGTTGCTACAGATAACACCACTATTAACCAATTCAAGATAAAATAAATAACACAAGGAAGATTAAATGAATATTTCTAGTATCGTAGTTCAAACACTACCAAAATTTTTAGATGAAGTTGTAGAAAACTTAAAAAACTGTGAGGCATGTGATTATCATATGCATGATGAGATTGGTCGTATTATTATCACTATCGAAGGCGAAGGTGTCTCAGAAGAATTAAAAAAACTAAGTGTTGTAGAAGCAATTCCACATGTAATATCTGCTGAAATGCAAATGGCATATAGCGAAGATGAACTTGATGCACATATGGAAGTTATTAACAACGCAGATGTAGTTCCTAAAATGCTTAATGATGATGATCTTGATCCTAAAGACATAGTATATAATGGTGATTTAAAGAAAAAAGATTTAGAAGGTTTTGCTAGAACTTTTGACAATACAGAATTTAATCCAAACGAGAAATAATGGGTGTAATATTTGAATCAAACATTAAAGTAGATCCTGAGGGGGCTTGGTATATTGTTCTCACAGATACAGTTGATAACAGAACTGCTGTGTGCAGAGACTTGGACGAGTACTCCCAAAAAGTAGAAGACTTTGGTGCTGATTATGGTGGGAATATTGATGAAGTAAAATGGTCAAAAGATGACAATGTGCATCCACATACTATGGATGAGATCAGATTAGAAATGTCTCGCCATCAAGAAGAAATTAATAAAGAAAAAGAAAAAAAAGAATCAATCTAATGGAGATAGAAGTAAAAAAAGAGTTTAACTACTTAAATTTACTTCTATAATTAAAATGCCTTCAAAAATCACTTATATACCTATACTAATAGTTATCTTAATCTACTTCTTTTTCAAGCCTCTTATTATTGTTGCCTTAGATGCATACGCAAGTCATGGATTAAAACAAAAAGTAGAATTTACGAAGCTAGACTTTTTTCCATTTAACTTTGACGGAGTCATCACAACAAAAAAGTTTCCTCAAGGAGTTGAAGTCCATGGTGTTTACAGAGATAAGCGTATGTATATGACAAGCTCATCTCTAGGTGGTTTAATTACAATTATTTACAAAGATCATAGATACCAAATTAGTGTTGATTCAGTTGACTTAAAAACATTTGTAGAACTTCTTGGAAGTAAGAAGTATGTTCAATCAGGAGTAATTAACGGTACAGCATATTATGATAAACGTCCGAGAAGTGGATTTACAAAATTAAAAGTATCAGATGCAGTACTTCATGGTCTAGACTTAGATAAGCAGCTTGCCACTATAAATGATGCACTTCACCTAGATTTTGCTAATGTCATATCCAGAGCATTTATTGATAATAATACAAGTGGTATTACCAAGATTGACCACTTACAATTTAACGTTACACTAAGACATGATAATATTACCTCTACAGACTTTGCACTAAGAACTGAGAATTATCGACTTTCTATCGGGGCAAACGTACATAAAAAAGGGCCTATTGAATACTTTGATGTTAATCTACTCGATGAAAATGGTTGCGCCGTTATTACGCAGTTACTAGTAGGGGATATACGAAAACCAAAAGTGAAAGAAACTACAACCGAATTAGTAAACATTGCACGTTCTGTCCCTTCTTCTATGTTTGGAATGGGTACGCAAATCATGAAATACGCTAATAAACAAAATTTTATACAAGATAAAAATATGATGGGCACAAAGCAAATGATGTTAGAAGCAGATCACTATATGCAAGAAACTTCAGAAATAATTATGCCCCTTGATTGTTCTGTCGTATATAATGGTATGGTTAAGCATCCAGAGGGTAATCAAAAAGATTCAAGAAATTCATCCAAGTTTTATCTGCCTTAGCTTGTAAATGAATTTTTTCTTTTGTATAGGGGTGCTGAAACTCCAATACAGTAGCATGGAGCATTAAACGATGACAATTGTAATGCTCTCTAACCATTTTGTTATGCTCTCCTCGCCCATACTTCGTATCCCCTAATATGTGATGAGAAAGATGTTTCATATGACGACGAAGTTGATGTTTTCTTCCGGATTTCGGAATAAGTTCAACTAAAGAATAGCGAGTTTTCGCATATTTTCCAACTGCATGATCCAGCTCTATGATCGATAGTCTTTTATACTCGGTTTGCGCTTCTTCGGCTTCTTTATCTTTACTAGCATCTTTATCTGCAATCTTATCCAGCTTCACACTTAAAGGATAATCAATAAAACCTACTTCGTCGATGTAACCTCTGACTACAGCTATATATTTTTTTTGTATATTTTTTGTTTTAAACTCTTCACTCATCAGTCTTGCACTTACACTATCTAATGCAAATAATAAAATACCTGAGGTTGGTTTATCTAAACGGTGAACTGGATAGACCCATTGTCCAATTTGATCACGTAGCATTTTCATGGCAAAGTAAATTTCATGTCTATCTATCATTGACTTGTGGACAAGGAGTCCACTTGGTTTATTTATAGCAATATAATAGGTATCTCTATAAATAATCTCTAGTTCGTAGTTCTCAAACATTTGTAATTATAACAGTAGACTTAATTACTTTTGATCTCTTTTTGTAGTCTTTCTCTTCTTACTAGTTCTAGTTTTAACTAAATTAGAAGTATTTTTATTATATTGACGTTCTCTTTTCTTCTCAGGTTTTTTGTGTTCTGCCTTTAAAGATGTTTCATCTATATCTTTTCTTCTTATTGTAGGGTCTGGTTCAAACCCTTCAACAGTTTCTTGAGGAATTTTTTGCCCTATTACTATTTCAATCTCTCTTATGTCAAACTTCTCATAAATATCAATCAGTGAAATAGCCTCACCATTACGACCAGCTCTACCAGTTCTTCCAACACGGTGAACATAGTCCTCTGGAACCGATGGAAGCTCATAATTAATTACATATGGCAATTCTTCTATATCTAGTCCACGTGATGCTATATCAGTCGCTACAAGGACTTTAATCTGCATCTCTTTAAATTGAGTAAGGGTCTTCAATCTTTTAGGCTGTTGGATATCTCCATGAATGAGTCCACATTTAAGTCCATCTTTTTGAAGCTCTAAAAAAAGTTCATTTGCACTCACTTTGGTTCTCGTAAATACTAAAACTTGAGGATAGTTTCTCGAACCTATAAGGTACGCTAAAAGTGCTGCTTTTTTATCAGTGTCAACTAGGTATGCAACTTGATTAATTGTATCTACCGTTGAGTTTTTCTTTGATGTCTCAATAAAAGCAGGACTTCGTAAAACAAGTTTTGAGAGTCTTCTAACCTTGTCGCTGTATGTAGCTGAGAAAAGAAGTGTTTGGTGTTTTTTAGGGAGTAATGGATGTATCTTACGAATATCTTTTGTGAATCCCATATCTAACATTCTATCTGCTTCATCGAGTACTAAGACTTCTATCTCATTAACTGTGAGACCATTTTCAACATGCTCTAAAAAACGTCCAGGTGTCGCAATAATAATATCTACACCTTGTTTTAAAATACGTTGCTGAGAGATAATATCTTTTCCACCAACTAAAACTGCACATTCTACTTTCATATGCTTTGAAAAATGAGTCAAATCTTCATGGATTTGGATAGAAAGCTCACGCGTTGGTGAAAGAATTACTGCTCTCACATTACGGCCTACTTCACCCTCTGTCTTTCTAAGTTTCTGTAATATTGGTAAGCCAAAGGCAGCTGTTTTCCCAGTTCCAGTTTGAGCTGTTGCGAATATATCACTTTTTGCTAAAACTAAAGGTATAGCTCTTGTTTGAATTGTAGTAGGATTCTCATATCCCAACTCATTAATCGCAGCAAGTAATGGTTTAATAAGTCCGAGTTTTTCAAATGACATAAGTATTCCTAACAAGATGATTTTTCAATTTAATGATGGAATTTTAACATATTATTTAAATTATAAGCTTGTGAGATGTATAATCTATTCCATGATAAGAAAAACTTTGAAAAAAACTTCTAA
>NZ_JBLHOE010000069.1:0-18000 GCF_047622445.1 Sulfurimonas sp. | reverse complement strand
TATATAAATTTCTTGATTACTATTATTCAATTTTTGTTATCATCTGATTTAGTTTTAAAAATTAGTAAATCAAGGTGTATGTTTGAAAAGTATATTATTACTACTTATTGTTGTTGCTATAGTTTTTGCTCAAGTTGAAACAGTTAGTGTTGGCAAGATAGATAAACGTTATAGTGCTTTAGTATCACAAGAGGATTTAATTGAGATTATCAAGGAAATAGAAATTCTATTTGAAAAGCAACTGGGGTTTAACGTTTTTGATTACTCACAAGAGGTTGGTAAACCAATAGATATTTTATATATGCCACCTTCTCAAAAAAAGAAAAAAATTGTACAAAATCAAAAAAAATCAGAATTATTGAAAAAGAGGATGTCTGATATTAAAGTGTCCAAATCATACCAACAAACAATTATGGATTCAACAAAGAAACAATTAGAAAGTCAATATAAGAACCTCAATAGAGATATACAGCAGTTAAATAGTTATGTCTCTAGAAAAAATTCATCTAGAAATCTTTCAAAGAACGATTATGAAACAATGAAACGTCATGTCTCGAAAGAACAATCAGACATAAAAATGAGAAAAAGAGCTTTGGATAGAAAAAAACGGCAATTTAATTCTAAAGCACTCTCATTGAGAAATAAAGTCAATCAATATAACTCACTCATTAGTAGATATAACCATTATCAAAGGGATATCGAAAGATTGTCCAAGAGTTATAAAGAGATTAAGGGTAAAACTAAAAAACGTATTCAAACTACAAATACTACTTACACTGAAGATGGAAAGTCAATTACTAAGCAAGATATAAAAATCGATAGTGAGAAAATAGAGATATATGACTTTGAAAACCTTAATTTATTAAAAGTTATTCTTGCTCATGAAATAGGTCACTTAGTAGGAGTTAAACATATTGATAACAAAGGTGCATTAATGCACCCAGAACTCCAAAAAAAGCAAATTAATCATTTATCATTAACGGCTGATGATATCCAAGCTTTTCAACAGTGTTTTAGCCTTTGACAATAGAAAGAGAGAAGTAGAAACTCTTAATAAATTTACGATTAACTTCAGACAAAAATCATAAATATTACAGTTATGTATAGGTAATTTATGGCATAATTATTTTCAAGATAACAAAAAATAGTTATTTATAAAGAAGGATAATAATGAATACATTAATTAAAGCAGTAATTACGTTACTTACCCTAAGTTTTACAACATTATACGCTAGTGATGGACATAGCCATAGTAGTCATAATACAGGAATAAAGAGTAAATCTATTCAGAAAATAGCAAAAGGAGAAGTCCAAAGACTGATTTTAGAAAAAAAGATTGCTAAGAGTTGGAACTCTATGCCAATTACCAAGATAGGAAAGACACATCAATCTTATATAGATGATTGGATAGTCGTTTTTGAAAACTCAGAGATTAAAAAGAAATCACGACGAACACTTTATGTATTTATAAGTAAAGTAGGAAATGTCACAGGTGTTAATTATACAGGCAAATAAATACTAGATAAATTAATAATATCAAAGGATAGAATATGGCTAAGAACGAATATGAACTAGAAAAAAGAGAACGAGAGAGAAAAGATATAAAAAGAAGTATTATAATCTTTTCAATGATGGCTGTAAGTTTAGTAGGTTCACTTATATATCTTGTAGTAAACCGCTAAGGCTATAAACGATTCTTAGTAATGAAAATAGATGAAGAGACAAAGACAGAGGTTAAAAATATAAAGTTAAAAAATTATAAAGAATTTGTAGACACTGTCAATAGCTCTCAAGAACAAGAGATAAAAAGAAAGATTCAGGAAACTGCTGATTATATCGCACATATAAAAATACATGACGAAGAAGCGTACAAAAATTATTTAAGTTATTCAACCTATTTAAAGTTATAAATTTTATATTATAATCTCATATGCAATTAATAAATAACTACTTAAAAACAATTAACAGTACGCTAGAGGTCAAAAATTTATCTGATATTGATAGATTGATTAAAAAGCACATTGAGAAACTACCTTTTTGTAATATACCTATTCTACTAAATAGAGATATTATATTAGATTTAGCAAGCATTACAGAGAAGATGCTTCATAATAAAGAAGGTGGTTATTGTTTTGAACACAATAAACTTATATATGAAGCCCTACTATTCTTAGGATTTGATGTAACACCACTTTTTGGTAGAGTATTAAATAATCAAAAAATTGATGTACCAAAAACTCATCGTATAACACTTTTAACTTATGAAGATGAGAGATATATTATTGATGTAGGTTTTGGATCTATGTCTCCAAATCAAGCTATCAAGTTCGGTTCTATTGCAACTAAAACAATTTTAGATACATCATACATAATTAAACAAACTGATCCAGAAACTTTTGAGTTACAAACTATTTCAAATGATAAATATTTTACTTTATACTCATTCGATTTTCATAATTGTAATGAAATGGATTTTGAAGTTGGGAACTTTTATTCATCAAAAAATAAAAATGCAGTTTTTGTAAATAACTTGCTTTTATCTACAATCTCAGATAATAAAATTCTCTCTCTTCGAAATAATACGTACCATAAAATATTTTCTGATTACAGGAAGGAAATTGTAGTTGAAAGTTTAGATGAATTTAGAGATATTTTGAAGTGTGATTTTAAGTATCCAATTAATGGTGAAGATAGTAAATACTTATTTGAAAAGTTTATAAAATAGCTTTTCTATTCATAACTAAAGAAAGATTAAAGGAAATAAAAATTGAGAGACAAGTTTAATAATGGAATTGACATTAATATAGAAGAGATGATTAAAAAATATGGCTCGGCATTTGAAGTAAAAAAATCTATGATGAAAGAATATGTTTTTAAACTAAATGAGATTATACAAAATGGAGCTATATATGGAGATGGAAACATAGAAGCTATAAAAGCAAAGTGGCAGAATTACTTTGACATAGTAGAAGAATTTATAGATGAAGAAAGAAGAGAAAATGCAATTGACAATATGGAACTATTGGATGAAGATGAAGAATATACTAGCTATACATTAGCTGAAATAACACAAGACATACTTGATAATAATGGTGTAGGTAGTTTTTCTAAATTTTAGGAGAGTGTAAAGCTAACTGTGTAAACCTACCTTTTATTTCTAAATCACTTAGTATATTCTGACACAATTTCGCTGAAAAAAGATACTAAGTTGAGGAAACATCTCATACTGTAATGTATTCCTTTTTCAAGATCAGTAAAACAAGTTTGCTTATTTTTTTTTATTAATCATGATATGCTCTTCTATCTTTTGTCTCTATTCCTCTATATTGTACTTTACAAGCTTTCTAACGCTTCTTTAAAAAAATTCTATGTCAGAATCTTCGAACTGATCTGGAACAAAAAAAGAGATGATTTGTCTAATGCTTAGTACAGTTGGCTCATGAATATGATGGGCATTTTTCATAGCCATACTCTCTTTGCTAAAACGACTTATATATCGTTCCATATCAGAATTTATAGCATCAAAAAGTATTAAAGTACCATCACTATCTTGCTCCAATACAGCTATAAAATCATCTGTATTTTCTTGAAGTGCGCTAGATAATTCAGCAAAAGCACCTGATAAACTATCTAAGTAAGGAGAATAATGTATAAGGATGGATGATATTTTAGAGAAAACACTTGCTATATAAAGGATTTCAGTACGTGATTTATTATCAATTACAGATAAAATTTTATGTGTAATTTCTTGGAGATAATCTAATATATCATCTGCATGATCTTGTAAAAATATTACATTTTCTTCATTCTCTGAAACATCTTCTTCAAAATAGTTAGCTACTATTGTGTTATTTGCTTTTTCCTTAGTAGTATCCTTTTGTAAAAGTTTTTCAATTTGTTGGTGTTTGATTATTATTGTATTTTCTTTAGATTGTAAGCTGTTAATTTGTTCCATCAGAATTTCATTTTTTTCATTTAATTGATTAACTAACTCAATATTTAATATTTGAGTATAAGCATCTCTACATACAGGGTAAAGTGAGTTGATTACTTCTTTTTGAATAATTGGTTTCAATACAAAACTATTTACACCAGATTGTATAAGATTTATCAATATATCTGACTCATTATGTGCAGAAATTGCAATAATTTTTTGTTCAGGATTTATTTCTTTAATTTTAGAAATCATCTCAATTCCATTCATATTGGGCATATTGATATCTGTAATTACAATATCATATAAAGAATTATTATATTTATTTAATCCATCTAAACCATCGTATGCCGTATCTATATTTTTAAAAAAAGCTTCTAATAAAAATGCTGTTTCTTCCATAAGCATCTTATCATCTTCAACGTATAAAATATTTAGGTTAGAAGAATACTCTAGTAAATTTTTTGAGCTGTGCATCATATATCCTTATCTGTGTATTTTGGTATACTAATAATAAATTCAGCCCCTTGCGAGTCATTAGAATTTTCTACCTTTAGCGTACCTTTTATATGTTCTTCAATAATAGTTTTTGCCATATGAAGACCAAGACCTGTACCATTTTTTTTACTTTTTGTTGAGAAATAAGGCAAAAATATATTATCAATAATTGTACCTGGAATCCCACCTGCATTGTCTGCTATAGAGATAAGAATTTTTTCTTCTTCTATTAGTATTGAAACAAGTATATTTGGATTGCTTATTTTTTTTTCTACTAAAGCATCCACTGCATTATTTATAATACTCATAAACACTTGCTTGAGTTCACCTTCAAAAGTCTCAACATTACTTTCCTCTTTTGAAGAACATGTTATATTGACCCTAATACTGCTATGGAGATTTAACATTGCAAAAACACTACTTATTGCTTCATAAATATTAAATCTATTTTTTTCATTACTAGGACGGTAAAAGTTTCTAAAGTCATTGATAGTCTTAGAAAGAAAAGTAGCTGAAGCCTCCATCTTGTCAAAGGCTTTGTATAAATCAGAGCTAATTACTTCAAATGGATTATCTTGTTTTTCATATATACCAAGTTCTAGTCTTGTCCTGAGACCTGCAATGAGAGTTGTCATAGAAGAAAGTGGTTGACGCCATTGATGTGCAATCATAGATATCATTTCACCAGTTTGTGCTAATTTAGATTGCTGAATTAACATCATTTCTTGTTCTTTTTTTTCTTTAGTAATGTCTTTGAGCTCTTTTTGTAACTCTAAGGTCTCTTTTTTCATTAATCTTGACTGCAGGATTATTGAAACTTGTTCTATACTCACTTCAATAAATCTATTAAGGTTAAATGGTTTTACAAGAAATGCCGAGATATTTAGTGAAAGTAGTTCAAGAAGTTTATCTGATTCATCACTGGCAGAAATAATAATAAACTTTTGTTTATGATCAATTTGCTTTATAGCATGAATTAAATCCACTCCATTCATTTGAGGCATATTTAAATCTGTATAAATAATATCATACTTACCTACTTCATAGTTTTCTAAAACTTCTTTTGGATTATTTGAGATTGCAACATTGTTATAAAAACGACTTGCTACATCCCGGTAAGAATCAGTAATCATGACTTCATCATCTAGCATAAGTATAGATATGTTACTACACATATTTTTAAACTGATTAATGTCCTCAATATTATACATCTTTAATTAACTCCAGACTTTTTGATGGAACTGAAAAATGATACCCTTGATACTCATCTATAGATAATTCTTTTAATATATCAAAAATTTCTTTTGAACTCACATGTTCTGCTATCACTTTTATACCAAGTTTTTTTGAAAATTCAGCAATTGCTTTTACTAGGGTAAAAGGTTTTTCTTCTGTCAAAATATTTTTTATCAGGGAAGAATCTATTTTAATATAATCAGGATTAAGCTTCAAAATGTGTTCAAAGTTTGAAAACCCTGAACCAAAATCATCTATTGCAACTCTTACACCATATTTTCTAAAGCTATTGAGGATATCAGTAACCATTTCATAGTCACTTACCACCTCACTCTCTAAGACTTCCATTATTAATCTCTTTCCAACTCCATACTGTAGTATTTTATTATGTATGTACTCAACTCTATGTGGGTCTGCGAAATCTTCAAACGATAGGTTAATAGAAAAATCAACAGTTTTATCACTCATAAATTGAAAACTTTTTTCAATCATAATTTTAGTTAGCTTGTCATACTGTTTGGTTTTAACTGAAGCTGCTAAGAAAAATAAAGGTGGAATTAATTCTTCTTTATTTTCTTTATACTGTATAAGGCGCATAAGTGTTTCGTACTTTACCACCTGACCGTTGATATCTACTATACCCTGAAAAACAGGTATTATCCCATTGTTCTCAATTGCTGTTTTAATCTCTTTTTTCCAATACATATCATTAACAAGTTGTTTTGAGTTATCAATTTTTTCTGTATAGACTAAAAAATGTTTATTTTCTTTTTTTGCATGCTTTAATGCCATACCTGCTTTAATAAATGATTTTTCTTTCTCAAAGCTAATACCAATCGTTACTTCTAAATCTACTTCATCTTCAATTTCTTCTAGGTATATCTTTAGTGCCTTAAGTGAAGTAAAAAAGTCTTTTAAATCTTCTTTGTAGCATTTATTTTCCTCTGTATTTGAAGATGACAACATTACAAATACATCACCGTAAATTCTATATAAAGAGTATCTTTCATCTTGGTTAATACTATCAAGAAACATGGAAAATTCTTTTAAAATAGTATTCCCAGCATTTAATCCATATAGGTCGTTAAACTTTTGAAATCCATTTATATCTATTAAAATAATTGTTTCATACCTTGTTTTACCAATTTTCTCCATCATAAGTTCATGATTCCCTAATTCAGTCAACTGGTCATGAAAAAGTCTATACTCGAGTGCTGCTATACGTTCTTGAACTTTCTTTTCAAGATTTTCATTTGACTCTTCTAACTCAAATTGATAAAGTTGTAGTTCTTTTTTTAAATGTATTTTTTCTACTACTTTGTTTAAGGTATCAATAAATTGAGTTAATTCTATAGGTTTAAGTAAAAATCCATCAATCCCTAACTTTATACTTGAAATAAAATATTCTGTTTCATTGTGGGCTGAAAGGATAAGTATAACCGTTGAATTATCTATAGCTTTTATCGCTTTGGCCATTTCAAGACCATTCATGTTTGGCATATTTATATCTGTTAGAACTAAATCAAATTTAGAATTTTTAAAGATTTTTAAACCTTCTTTACCGTCCTTCGCTATCGAAATATTATTAAAAAAACGTTTTAATATGTCTAAGGTAAAAGTTCTAGCATTTAGATTATCTTCAACATAAAGTATATTTAATTTTTTAGAATATTCCATGCACTGTTCTATTTCTCTCTTCATTTAAGACTCCAGTATAAGTGGTAGTTTAATCGTAAACATTGCACCATCTTTGTTATTATGAATTATAAGTTTACCTTTACAGTGTTCTTCAATAATTGTTTTAGACATATATAAACCTAAGCCTGTCCCATCTTTTTCTTTTTTCGTACTAAAATATGGATCAAAAATATGTATAATGTTATCCTCAGTAATTCCGCCAGCATTGTCTTCTATACTGATGCAAGCATAATCATCCTCTATGTAGCCAACTATCCAAATAGTTCCTTTTGAAGTGTTATTTCCCGTCAATGCATCTTCTGCATTTTTTAATATATTTAAAATAACCTGTTTCACTTCATTCACGTAAGTAAATATTGTATCATTATCTTTTATATCACTTTCAACTTTTACTGATTGTTTTTGAAGTGTACTGCCGATAATTTGAAGAGTCCCTTCGACTAGAGTTCCAATTGTTGTTTCTTCTCTCGTTTTATCTTCTTTGAAAAAACCTCTAAAGTCATTTATAGTTGAAGACAAATGTTGAGATAATTCATTTATACTTTGTAATCTTTCTTCAAAAAAATCACTTTCATACTTATCCATCATTACATCTAAACTTAAAGTACTCGATATTGCTGATATTGATGAAAGGGGCTGACGCCATTGATGTGCTATCATACTAATCATTTCTCCCATTTGAGCTAAACGAGATTGTTGTAATATATATGTTGTTTGAAGAGTGTTTTTTTGAATCTCTTCTTCAATTCTTTTTTCCAGTGACTTATTTAGTAACGCAAGATCAGTTTCAAGCTTTTTCATAGTAGAAATATCATGTAAAACTACGTGGGTAAGTTTCTTTGAATTAACAACTATAGGAGTACGCAATACATCAACCCAAATATACTTTCCATTAGGAAGAAGATACTGCCATTCAAAGCGCTCAAAACTATTTTGGATAAGTTGCTCTCCTTTTACAATAGAAGAAGTACCATCTGGTTGTAATTCAGGAGAAAATTGAGTATAGAACTTCCCGATAATGTCATCTTTTGATGGAACCTCAAGTAATTTAACCGCTGCTTCATTACAGTCTATAAACTTGTCTTCATCCATCAATAAAATCGCATTGGAAGATTTATGAAATAAAGTTTCATATATTGTTTTTTGTTCTTCAACCAAAGTTAGGTTTTCTTTATAGGAAAGAGTTAAATATACACGAGAGTAAAACTCCTGGTGTGCAAAAGGTTTGCGTAAATAGTCATTAGCACCACTTTTAATACAATCAACAATTACAGAGCTTTTATCCAATGCTGATATAACAATAATTGGTAGTTTTTCAACAGAATACTCTTTACGCACATTTTTAATAAGTTCAAGACCGTCTACATTAGGCATCTCATAATCAGTAACAATTAGCTCTATATTTGGATTCTTTTTTAAAATAGCAAGTGCATCTTTTCCATCTTCAGCTTCAAGCACATTAAATTTATGTCGAAGTAAGAGCTGTGAAATTAGTTGTCTGTATACGGAAGAGTCATCTATAACTAATATAGTATTATTTATATTTGTATCTAGTCGTTTTAATAAAATAACTATATTCTTAAAGTAATCACTAGATTCTTTGTCTATATAGTCAAGAACATCCTTTTTTATAAACTTTTGTTTAAGCTCTTTATCCTCAAGACCGCTAAGTAGAATAATTGGAATATTTGATTTAGTTAATAAGTTAATTATTTTTTCTACCTCATTGCTTATTAAGTCTAAAGAAACAATTGCAATGCTAGGCTCTTTATTATTTTTAATAAATTCAAGAACCTCTTTAAAGTTTATTTGTTGATATAAATCATAATCTAATGCGGCAACCATACTTTGTAGATGAAGGTAGCTTGTTTTACTATCTTCAATAAAAATGGCTGTTCTTACTTGATTCATAATAATATTCTCTCTTCTTGTATTCGAATTATCTTATTTAAAGTATTTATAAGTTCAGAGATATCAAGTGGTTTTTCCAAATATTCGGTTATGTTAATGTTAGATGCAGACTCTGTATAATGAGTTTCATTATGTGCTGAAAGGATAATGATAGGCACCGTTTTATCTATTTCTCGTATCTTTGCACTCATCTCTAACCCATCCATTATAGGCATAGTAATATCACTTAGAATTAAGTCATATGACTCATTCTTAAAGAGTTCTAATCCTTCTTTTCCATGTATTGCAACCGAAATATCCTTAAAAAATCGACTCAACAATTCTAAGGTAAATCGTCGAGTATCTTCATTGTCTTCCACATATAGTAAACGGATTGAACTTGTATATGACAATATCTCTTGTATAGAATAACTCATGATTTACTTTCCTTTGTTATTGATGGTAATTCAATGTTAAATGAAACACCTAAATCAGTATTTAAAACTATAATCTTTCCCTCACAATGTTCTTCAATAATTGTTTTAGACATATATAAACCAAGACCAGTACCATCTTTTTGTTTTTTTGTACTGAAGTAAGGATCAAAAACTTTATCTATGATATCAGTAGGTATTCCACCAGCATTATCTTCTATGAAAAGATAGAGCATAGAATCTTTTTCATAAGCTTTGATTGAAATTTGGGCTTTATCTATTTTTTTATCAATGAAAATATCTTCAGCATTTTTAAGGATGTTTAGGATAACTTGTTTAAATTCATTTAAATAAGTATGTACCATAATTTCCTCATCAACATCTACACGTATATTTATATCAGCATGCTCTAATGATGAAGAAATAATTTCTAGACACTCATTAATAACATATGCTAGCGAAGCATCTTCTATGTTTTTATTATCTTTAAAGAAGTTTCTAAAATCATCAATAGTACTTGAAAGATGTTGGGATAATTCTCCTATGGATTCTAGTCGTTCGGCAAAGAACTCTTCTTTATAGTTTTGCATGATGATATCAAGCATTAATGTATTTGATATTGCTGAAATAGATGCTAATGGTTGACGCCATTGATGTGCAATCATACTTATCATTTCACCCATTTGAGCTAGACGAGATTGTTGAATCATATGTGTTGTTTTTTCATCATTTTTCTTCATCTCATTATTCACACGGTTTTCTAATGTTTGAGATAACGCTTCATACGCCTTTTTACTTGTAATATTTTCACTTATGGCGTTATAACCAATAATATCACCTGATGTATTTATATCTGGTGAAATAACTGAATTTATCCAAAAAAATGTCCCATCTTTCCTTTTGTTTTTTAATTCACCATTCCAAGTGGCTCCACTTTTAATCGTTGCCCATAATTTTTTAAATACTTCCTTAGGCATATCTGGATGATGAGTCAGTTTATGGCTTTTTCCTAAAAGTTCCTCTTTTGTGTAACCTGAGTTTACTAAAAAAGCTTTACTAGCATAAATGATTTTTCCATTTAAATCTGTTTTTGATGCAATAACATAAGAATCAAAAGAGTATAAAAGTCTTTGAACTTCATGAGTTCTTTCAGCTAAAGCGCCATGAGTTTGCAGTATATCTTTATATGGAAGAAGAAGGTGACTCATGAGAGTGTTAAAGGAATGAAATAGTTTACCAATTTCATTCTTTTCAAAGTTAATATCTGTACTTATTTGTACATTATGTAAAAGTATTTTACCATTAATAATTTTATCTGTAGCATCTACTAAATCATCAATAGGTTTGACTATAGACCTAATTGTATAAAATGTAATGACTATACTTAAAAGTACAGCAATACAAAGGAATAGCACTAAATACAATATTGTTATTTTCTCATTGTTATGCGCATTTTCAAAGAACTCATGTGCTTTATTATCTGCAAATTTACTCAAAATATCTATTTTTCTATCTATTGTATGCATAGCTATATTTTCTTGATCTATTAATATGTTTATTTTTTTAGTTTCATTTTCATTTTCATTTTTATTTAATATTTCAAGGATATCAACATGAATAAAGTAGAATGTTTGATAATGATCAAGTATCTCTTTTAGATCATTCTTTGAACCTAAGTATTTTTCTAAAATTATTTTAAAATTCTGACGTATTTTTTTATTATATGCATATATTTTCTTTTTACTTGTATTGAGGTTCTCTTTACTTGCCCCATCTAAAGTTGAATGAAGTAGTAGATGCATAGCTAATATATCTATATACACATTTTTAACAGCATTACTAACCGTATAGGGATGTTTAAACATCTTTTCAAGTAAGGTCGTGTTTTGTTTGTATTTTACAATACTATATGAAGTAATAGTAATACTTAATAAAGTAATAAGTGTAAACCCTAGAGTCAATTTAGCTTTTATAGATAATGAATTAAATCCCATTCTTTTTACTCCTGTGTATAACTATTTAAAGTATATTTATTTTTCTAAATTCACGGATAAGAGTCATTTGACGATCAACAAGGTAACTTTTAATATTATCTCGATCTTTTGTTTCAAGTTCGAATAATGCAACTACATAATAATTATGAATACTTTCATCTATTCTATAAACTTTTGCATTAGTTAGAATAGAGATTGGTTTAGAATGTAAGGTAATATTTATAGATATTTTAATATCTGCCTCTATATATAAACCTGCAGGAAGTGCATTAATCTTAAGTTTTACTGATACTTCTGATATATCAAAAATACTCACATCCCCCGAAAATTTAATATCTTTGTAAAATAGTGTACATCTATGATCCTCATCTGGTTCTAATCGTATATACTTTCTATCTGCGGAAGTAGTAGCTGAAAACGACATATCGTTTATTGTGATACTTTGGTTGTCTGCATCTATGCGTTTAATAGATTTACATACAATATTTTGAGGAAACACTCGAGAGCTTATTGTCATGAATTTTTTTAGTTTAACTATTTTTAGTTGCGAAAAGGCTGTTCTGAGTGTTACTCCTTCTTCTGTAAAACCCAATACAACGGCAGGATTTACAATAGTTAAACCTCTATAGAAATTGTGTATTTTAACCTTTGCTGAGTTTTCTTTTATGAGTTTAAAGAATGCAAGGATTGATTTTTTATCTTTAAGAGCTGCGTCACCCATAGCTGTTTTTTTATCAAAAAGAACCATTAAGTTTAACTCTGTTACATCATCAAAAGACAATACACAATAACCATCCTTCTCTGGAATTTCTCTTGATTTTAAAATTAAATGTCGCATTTCTCCTTTATGATTTTTAACTTTTATATGAAAAAGTATTCCTGGATTTTTCACTACTATATTTTGCCAAGAAGTAGAGGTGTTACTAGATAAAAACTCATTGTGTTCTAAAAATATTTCATTTAATTTTGGAAATTTTTCTCTAAAGTCTTCTAAATCATCTACTCCAAAAAATTCTAAAAAACGCTGATTTGAAAGTGTAAAATTCCCATCATGCATCATCACTACCAAATTATTCTGGTAATTAAAAATATTTTGCATTTGACTTAAAAAAATACGACGATTTTCTTCTTCTCTAATAGCAATAACAGAACTATGAAGGGCTTGTATAAGCTCAGGAAGTTTAGCTGGTTTATGAAGATAACTAAAAACACCAAGGTCAATAGCTATATGTAAATGTTTCTTCTCATCGTGTGCTGATAAAATTATGATTTTAACATCTAGATCTATGGCTTTAATTTTTTTAATCATTTGAAAACCATTAGATTTCGGCATATTAACATCAGTAATAACAATTTGTGATCTGTTTACTAGAAAATTTTTATAACCATCTTCACCATCGCAAGCAAATAACACATTATCAAAAACCCGACTGAAAAATTTCGACATATTCTTTCGTAACCCAGCATTGTCTTCTACATATAAAATCGTTATATCTTTAGAAAAATCTTTTATATCTTTAAGTAATTCATGCATCAAATATTATATCACATAAAATTCATTATTATATTTTTTGTTATGATTAATGCATCAAATTAAAAGTAAATGTTACTTTTTTATAGATCTTAAGTATATCACTCCCTTATCTGTATTCGTAGCAGTTAATGATCCCATATAATGTGTTTCAATGATAGTTTTCGACATATGTAATCCAAGTCCAGTTCTATCTTGACTTTGTTTTACTTCACTAGTATAAGTTAAAACTTAGATTGCAGTCTCTTCTCAATCATTGTGTACTGTTATATTGTTTTTTCTAAAGTTATATAAATTGTTCCAATAATGAACTATAAATATCCATGATTGACCATATAAAATTACTTAAACTTTTACTAGAAGCTGTAAGTTAGGTGTTTTGTAATTATTTATATTCTATGAGGTAGAATTTACTATTAAGTCTTTTTTTCATAGTGATAGCACAAGTCATTTCAGCAATTAGATATTTTAAATACACTCGATCTAATTCTCCAAGCTTAGGAGAAAACTTATGTGGTGGGGCTAGTTGATGTAATTTTGAATTATTGCATATCTAGACTTTTTAACTTTTTTTATTAAGCCAAAATATGTCATATTTGAGGTTTAATTCTAGCTAAAATTAAAATTTTCTATATGATGACTTAAATGTTCTTCTAACGCTAATTTATACTCTTTAAGAAAATATTCTACTATTTCGTCTTTATCTTTAAGTAAATCTTGGGCTGATTCAACTGAAGAAGCAGCCATCCATGCATTAAATCTAGCAGCTCCATACGTGAATGAGGCGCTTGCTTCACCCTGGGTTACTTCATTACTTAGCTGTTCGTTTGCAAGAGCTATATGTGCATCTGCTCTTTTTAAAAAACCATTATTATCTTCACTCATTACTATTTCCTTATATTTTAAATAAATTTTCTATACTAATTTCTGAAATATTTATTTCATCAAAAAACACCATGACTCTTTCTATACAATTAGATGAGTGATTTTTGAAAATACTTTATCTAATCCACTAACAACTTTAGCTGCAGTAGCAACAGAATCAACAACGTCATTAAGATCTTCAAGAATCTTGTTAGAAACTTCTTTTATATCGTTAAGCTGCTCATGTAGAGTGTTTATATCAGTTGACTGCTCTTCAATAGCTTCGATATCTAACCTCTCTAACAAATCAGCTAATTCTTCATGTTTTACTATCATTGCCGAATGTTCTGGACCAAGCTTATTATTATTAAAATAGTCTTGTATATTAATGTATGTATTTTCTAGTGAATCATATAATGTATTGTCTATAGCCATTTACTACTCCATTTACTGAAAAAAATTTAACGTATTGTACATTAAGACTATCAAACTAAACATAGTAAAAGGATCTAATAAGTTTTTAAAAGACGCAGATGAAATTTGATTGATAAGCTACAAAAAAGCTTATTCTAATAGTTTTCCAGCTAAATTTCCACTAGCAAAACTCCACTGAAGGTTATAGCCACCACAAGGTCCATCAAGATTCATGATTTCACCGCAGAAATAAAGTCCATTCATGATTTTACTTTGCATGGTTTTTGGATTTATTTCTTTAAGGTTGATTCCACCTCTGGTAATCATAGCCATTCTGAATCCATCATGTCCTGTAATGGTTAAAGGTGTCCAGGCTAAGAGTTGGATAAGGTCCGCTTTATTTTTACCTTCAAGCTCTTTATTCTTACTCTCTTGATTGATGTTGGCAAGTTTACATAATTCTATAGAAAGTGCTTCTGGAAGTAAAGTTTTTAAAATTGTTAGAATACTTTCTTGTGGTTTTTTTAAAAATTCATCTTTTAAATATTCTCTTATCTCTTCTTCGTTCATCCCTTTGGTAAGGTTAAGAAGAAGAGGGACTTCACCATATTTTGAGAGTAGGGGTGTTACTTCACGAGCAAAGTCTAGAACAACTGGCCCACGTATTCCTGTTTTTGTAAAAATAAGGTCACCTTTTGCTCGTAGTTTTTTATGCTTCTTTAAATCAACCTTAAGTTCTACTTTGGCAATGGTGTCTGCACGACAATGGGTTACCCACGTCTCTTTAGTTTTAAGTGGCATCATGGCTGGGTAAAGTTCGGTTACTTTATGCCCTAGTTGTGAAGCTATACTAAAACCATCTCCTTCTGCACCTAAAACTGGATATCCAAGACCACCAGTTGCTAAGATGATATGTGGTGAAGTAAATGTATCTGTATTAGTTTTAAGACCGATAACTTGAGAGTTTTCATACAAGAGCTCTTGGACTTTTTGATTACATAAAATATCAATATTTAGTCTCATCATCTCATCATGAAGGGCTTTTATAATGGTTACAGATGAGTGTGATGTTGGAAAAACTCTAAATCCATCAGGGGCATGAGTATCTACACCTATTGCATCGAAAAAAGTGATGAGTGCTTTATGGTCAAAGT
Organism: Sulfurimonas sp.; assembly: GCF_047622445.1. GTDB lineage: Bacteria > Campylobacterota > Campylobacteria > Campylobacterales > Sulfurimonadaceae > Sulfurimonas. Next base: position 2,353 of record NZ_JBLHOE010000069.1, on the reverse strand, counting down.
CTTTGAGAGCATCTTGCATAAAACGACCATCTCGTCCAAATTTGGCCATGAAGTCTTCATTACTTAGGGTATTTGTTAGGTTACAACGACCACCACCAGTTGCCTTGAGTTTAGAAGCGATTTGTGAGAGCTTTTCTAAAAGTAAAACACGTTTATTGTTGCGTGCTGCAACTATGGCAGAGATAATCCCAGCCGCACCAGATCCAACAACAATAAGGTCATATTTTTCGTTTATATTCATAATGGGATTGTAGTATGATTTCGATAATACTATGGTTAAGATCTATTTATAGGACTTTAATATTTTGTAGCTTGTAACATTACTCGCTAATACCTCCATAACGATAGTCCTTCACTCCAAGAAGAGTGCTTTTGATGGGACTACTGCATAAGGTGTTCAATTACCTTTACGTTATCAGGAATTTTAGTCATCATCTGCAAACTCTTTGTCTGCTGCTTTTTGAAATGCATCTTCTTTTTCTTTTACTAATTGTGCTTTTGTTAAAACCGTATCATGTAAAAATACACCAAAAAATGTTTTAGATTCTGTTTTAACAAGAAAAAAGTAAGTTCCAACAAAAATCCCGGTTATGGCCAGAGCCACAATTCCTTTTTGTAGGGGATTAAACATTTGTATTGGGTCTTTTTTTCGTATTTCACATGCTCCTCCGGGACAAAGTTGAGGGTTGTCTTTGAAAATTGCTTTATATATCATACAGCCTAAACATATAGAAAATGCACTTTCTAAAAACATCAAGCTTATACATAGTACACAGATTAAAACTTTGTAAAAAGTGATATCCCATTGGAGTACAAACCAGTAGACCATAGGAAAAGAGATAGCCCAACCAATAGTCCAAGCAAAGCGTTTTTGAAGAGCACCTACATATTCAGGTGTCTGATTTCGAACAAACATTCTTCCTAAGAGTAAAGAGGGAGAATAGCTTGGGTTAAAAACTCTTGCTACAAAATCAAACCATAAAAATCCTATATAGATTCTCGCAACCATAATATGGTTAAACCCTATACCAACAAAAATGATAATTGTCCCAAGCATTGCAAGTATTCCAGCTGCTGCTCTGGCCTCCCTTTCGTTAATAACTCTGATATCGTATCCGGGAACAACTTCACCATAGTCCCATAAAAAACTTTTTAAAGTCAAAATATGTCCTTGTATAATTTACTTAAATTTTGTATCTAGTTTAAAAGAAAGTTTATAGTATCTTTTAGAAACTTTGTATGTTCTTTATATTAGTTCATTTAAAATTTTTATATTGGGTGTTTAAACTAGCTTTAGTATATGAAACAACAAAATTAATATACCAAAATTCTACAGTAAATGATAGAATACATAGATAATACGGAGGAATATAATGAAAATAGCACTTACCGGAGCCAGTGGATTTGTAGGTTTACACTTACAAAAGGCATTTGATGAAACAATAATAATAACACGTAAAGATAATGAAAAAAGCATTTTAGAAAAACTTCAAGGTGTTGATGTAGTTATTAACCTCGCAGGAGCACCAATCATAAAGCGTTGGAGTGAAGCATATAAAAATGTACTTATAGTAAGTAGAGTAGAAACAACAAAAAAACTTGTAAACGCTGTTAATAAAAGTGAAGTAAAGCATTTTATCTCCACATCAGCTATTGGGGCATATCCTGATAATAAAGCGTACGATGAGAGTTTTGAAGGATATGGAGATGATTTCTTAGGAGAACTTGCACAAGAGTGGGAAGGGCAAGCCCTTAAGTGTAACAAGCCAACCACCATATTACGTTTTGGTGTGATTTTAGGTAAAGATGGTGGTGCTCTCTCTTCGATGCTTACTCCTTTTAAAATGGGATTAGGTGGAAACATTAGTAATGGAGAGATGATGATGAGCTGGATTGATATCGAAGATTTACTAGGAATCTATTCGTATATAATTGAGCACAAGCTAACAGGTATTTTCAATGCTACTTCACCAAATCCTGTCCCTAATCATGAGTTTACAAAAATATTAGGAGGGGTACTTCACCGTCCTACATTTTTACCACTTCCTAGCTTTGTTTTGCACATGCTTTTTGGTGAAGGTGCTAGTGTTCTTACTGGCTCAAAAGAAATTTATCCAAAAGCAATTACAGATGCAGGATATACATTTAAATATAAAACTATAAAAGAATCCTTGGAACATATTGTCACTTCTTAAACGTTCTTTTAAACGTGCTAATATGGCTAATCATAATGAAGATAAAGATTTCCTCATACTGAGTAACTATGGGGATAGCTACTTATTTTACAGACAAGGAAAAGTATGAGATTATTTTTATCCAACATGTTTATTATTTTCGCATTTTCAGGATGTAG
>NZ_JBLHOE010000068.1:0-18188 GCF_047622445.1 Sulfurimonas sp. | reverse complement strand
CGACGTTCAATTTCAAAACATTCGGGTGCTTTTATATCTTCAAGGTTAATTCCACCAAATGTCGGTGAAATAGCTCGTACTGTATTACAAAAACTATCAGTATCTTCTGTATCAATTTCTATATCAAAACTATCAAGTCCAGAAAACTTTTTAAATAAAATACTTTTACCTTCCATAACAGGTTTAGAAGCTAAGGCACCAAGATTTCCCAAACCGAGAACTGCTGTACCATTTGAAATAACTGCAACAAGGTTTCCTTTTGAAGTATATTTATACGCATTTTCTGCATTCTTTTCTATCTCTAAACATGGAGTTGCAACACCTGGAGTATATGCAAGACTTAAATCTAGTTGTGTCTCCATTGGCTTCGTTGATACGATAGCTACTTTTCCGGGTTTTGGAAACTCATGATAATCAAGTGCTTGTTTTTTTGTTACATTTCTATATGGCATGCTAATTTCATCCTAAAATAGTTTTTTAAAGTATATCTTAATCATGGTTTAACAACATAGTATATATAATTCCAAATGCAAAAATTTGAAAGTTTTTTATTAGAGAATTTACCAACATCAAAAAGTATACATCCACATTATGAAGAAGCACTTCAAGTGATGCTTCAAGCGGGTGGGAAAAGGTTTCGTCCTGCACTTTTGCTTGGTGTTGTTAACTCGTATAACACTCTTTTAGAAGAGGGTGCAATGCATGCTGCGTATGCAATTGAACTTTTACACACCTATTCTTTAATCCACGATGACCTTCCGGCAATGGATGATTCACCACTTCGTCGAGGAAATCCAACACTTCATATACTTTTTGATGAGGTTACCGCTGTTTTAGTTGGTGACGCTTTGAATACCTATGCTTTTGAAGTTTTATCTAATGCACCATTTTCAGATAGCGTAAGAGTGAAATTGATTCGTGAGCTAGCGACTAATGGCGGTTTAAACGGAATGGTTTTAGGCCAAGCTATTGATTGTCACTTTGAAAACAAGCCTTTAAAAGTTGAAGATATTAGAATCCTTCATACAAACAAAACTGCAAAGCTTATAGCTGCTTCATTAAAAATGGGTGCAATTATAGTTGGACGTGAAGAGTTAGGTAAAGCACTCTATGACTTCGGGATTAAACTTGGGCTTTTATTTCAAATTCAAGATGATATTTTAGATGTAACTCAAAGTACTGAAGAAGCAGGAAAACTGACAAATAATGATGAAGATAAAAATAGTTTTGTAACTATTTTAGGTCTTGAAGAGTCAATGAAGCAAGCAAATTCTTTAGTAGAAGAATTGTTAGCAGAGATGAATAGTTTTGATGAGAACTTACAAAGTGAGTTGTCACCTTTACTAACAAAATACATAAACAGACATAGGAATTAAAAAATGAGTAACATTATGCGTCAAAAGATGGCAGACAGTATTAGATTTTTAGCAGCAGATATGGTTCAAGCGGCAAACTCAGGACATCCTGGTGCACCTATGGGTTTAGCAGATATAGCAGTAGTTTTAAGTGAGCACTTAAATCATAATCCTAAAAATCCTGATTTTTTAAATCGTGATAGACTAGTGTTTTCTGGTGGACATGCAACTGGACTTATTTATTCTCTTTATTATCTTTGGGGATATGGACTAGAAGTTGAAGATTTAAAAAACTTTCGTCAGTTAGACTCTCTTACTCCGGGACATCCTGAATACGGTCATACTAAAGGAATAGAGATTACTACTGGTCCTTTGGGTCAAGGTATTGCTAATGCTGTTGGTTTTTCAATGGCTTCAAAATTTACAGGTGCGCAAGTTAATTCTGACACCGCTGCTTTAATCGACCATAATGTTTATTGTTTATGTGGTGATGGCGATTTAGAAGAGGGCCTTTCTTATGAAGCATGTTCTATCGCTGGACATAATAAACTAGACAATTTAATTCTTATTTTTGATTCAAACAAGATTACTATTGAGGGTTCAACTGAGTTAAGTATTTCTGAAAATATTCCTATGCGTTTTAAATCTCAAGGTTGGGATGTTTTAGAGATTGATGGACATAACTTCGAAGAGATTGATGCTGCACTTACAACTGCAAAGTCTAATACTAAACCAACTATCATTATTGCACACACTCTTATCGCTAAAGGTGCTGGTAAATTAGAAGGTTCACATCATGCTCATGGTGCTCCACTTGGAGATGATGTTATTGCTCAAGCGAAAAAAGATGCTGGATTTGATCCAGAGAAAACTTTTCATGTGGATGAAGATGTATTAGTGAGATTTAGATGTGCGATTGAAGAGGGCGATTTACTAGAACGTGAATGGATTCACCGTCAAAAAACACTTCCACTTATGGAACAAAATGAAGCTTTGACTGCTTTACAAAATCCTGATTTTTCAAGAATTCAGTACCCAACGTTTGAAAAAGCAGAAGCTACTCGTGGAACGAATGGTAAGATTATGAATGCAATCGCAAGAGGGATTCCATCTTTCTTAGGTGGTTCAGCAGACCTTTCACCATCAAACAAAACAAACTTAAATGATATGGGTGTTTTTCCAAAAGGTAGAAATATCTACTTTGGTATCCGTGAACATGCTATGGCTTCAATCGTAAATGCGATGGCTCTTTACGGTCCACTTATGCCTTTTTCAGCTACATTTTTTGTTTTCTCAGACTACTTAAAACCAGCAGCAAGAATCGCAGCACTTACAGGAATCCAACAGTTCTTTATTTGGACACATGATTCTATTGGTGTTGGCGAGGATGGTCCTACGCATCAACCTATTGAGCATTTATCTCAGTTTCGTGCATTACCAAATTTTTATGTTTGGAGACCAGCAGATGGAGCAGAAAATATTGAAGCTTGGAAAACAGCATTAGCTATGAATACTTCACCATCAGCCTTTGTATGTTCTCGTCAAAACTTAGCAGTACTTCCAAGTCCTGTAAGTGGTGAAGTAAGTAAGGGTGGATATCTTGTATCTGAAGATGAAAATGCTGTTATGACACTTATGGCATCTGGTTCTGAAGTAGAACTGGCACTCAAAGTAAAAGAAACTCTTAACGCTAAAGATGTACCTGTGAATGTTGTTTCAGTTCCATGTTATGATTTATTCATCGAACAAGATGCAGCATACATGGCTTCTATCATTAAGTCAGATACTAAAACAGTAGCAATCGAAGCTGCTCGTGGTCTAGAGTGGTACAGATTGGCAGACACTGTAATCGCAATGGACACATTTGGTGCTTCAGCTCCAGCGGGTCAGCTATTCGAGAAATTCGGTTTCTCAGTAGATAGTATTATCGAAAAAATTAAATAATTTTTTTACTTTGCCTTTAGAGGCAGAGTACCTTTCATTACTTTAGAATCATTTTCAACTTATTTGAATATATAGTATTAAACAAACCGACTATTTTTAAGAAGTTTATATATTTGTTATCAAAAGTATGACAAATTGATATATATCTAATGACAGTTATTTATTTTAGTTAAGATTATTATACATGAAGAAATTCTACATCTAAACAAGAATACATTATCAAAATGATAAAATGCAATAAATAAAAATTACTGAGTATAAAGATAATGATTGAACGAAAGAAAAAGCTAAACGAACTAATTGAGAAATATCTATTATTCAAAGATCAAGGACGATTAGATTTAAGTTCAGAAGAAACAATGCGTACATGGATAAATGAACTTTTATCTATATTTGGATGGGATGTTAAGGATACATCTCAAATATTAGACTTAATGAAAAATATGGGTGCTTAAAACACCTCTCGAACTATGGTATATTGGGAGTAAACAAAGGTTAATTTACAAATGGCTGTAAAAAAGCTCTAAAATATGCATAAATTGTCAATCTAAAAATGTTATTAGAACAGTTGACAAAACTAGACTAGTAAAGAAACTTGGAGATGTTGACAAAGTAACATCAAAAGAAATCTCACAAATGCTACTTAATATGTTTGAACTGTAATCCACGACTATGAGTGGTTCTCCGCTTTTAAGGATAAAAATAAAAAGATATAACAAAATAGAGTAAAAAAAACATTAGCTAAGAGCAACTTATTAGATATACTCAGTTATTATTTCACAAACAAGGATACAAATCAAGATGCAAGAAATTAAAGGAATAATATTACAGCCATTATCTGGGAAAAAATATTCATGGGCTAATTATGACAGTGAGACCGATGAATTTCTAAGCTTTTTTCAAGATATTATGAAAAATGAAGTTGGCGAGTTTTTCAGTGTAAACCATAATACTGAAGAACTAGGGGGCTATTTACTCATTCCATATACAAGAGCAAAAAAATGTTTTGGTGCTTATTATTTAAATGATGGAAAAGAAATCTTTGATGATTTAGATTTTGACTGGGTATATAGCATTGATTATTCTAAGAGTTATAACTTTGTGAAGGAAGTTTCTCAAAGAGACCTTATTGAAGAAGCAAAAAATTATGAGCCTGAATTTGAGAAACAACATGATGGAAATCCTAGAATGTTTCATTATAAGATAGAAGGGCCATCTAATGATTACCAAGCATATATAAATGAACTATTGTCAAATACAAATGATTATCCAGATGGTACAGAAAAACCTTATAAATATGAAGTTAGAAAAACTGAAATTCACCGTGATGCTAAGGTTCAAGCATGGCTAATGAATGCGGCTGATGGAGTATGTGAGAGTTGCGATAAAGAAGCACCTTTTAAAAAGGATGATGGATCTGCTTATTTGGAAATTCACCATCTTAAAACCTTAGCGGATGATGGTTCAGATAAAGTTACAAATGCAATCGCAGTTTGCCCAAATTGTCATGCCGAGCTACATCATGGGATAAATAAAGATACACAACTAGAGAGAATATATTCTAAAGTTGCACGGTTAGTAAAAGAAGATAGTTAAATAAAGGAGTAAATAAATTAGCTAGCTAGTAGCAACTTATTTACTCTATTTAGACAATATCTTTACCTTCGCCACCATATTTTGTAGAAAAATAACCAATAATTAATCCTGCTATTGCTCCATCAAGAACCATCCAAAATGGTGAATGGAGTAATCCATTCTTACCAAAGACCTCTATCATGATCGCTTGTAAAGTATCGTAAGTAAACAGGGTTAGAACAAAATTCATCCAAGCACCTAGATAGAATGAACGAAACCACCAAGGTAAGGGTAGTTTTAGTATTGGATGGTAAGTAAATACACCAAAGACTCCGATGATTGCACCGAGTGTTGTATACCAGCATAAAATTCCCCAGCGAAATAATAAGTCAACTTCGGGTACAAAATAAGGCAAGAGAATAAAGCCCATTAAGCCAAATGAAAATCCCAAAGTTTTCCCGATAATTATACGTGTAAGTAATGAAGGTTTGATGAGAGACTCCTAGATATGAGAGTTATATCTATATGATACACAATCTCTTTAGAATGTAATGTTAATTTTCCTACTTCAGCTTAAATGGCAAAGTGTCTTTCATTACATTAAACCCATTCTCAATATCTTCATCACTTACATTGTGGGCTAAGTCAATATAATAACTATACAAAAGATGATTTTTTCTTTTTATCTCCAACCGTAAATAACTTTTCGCCATTCCAAGTGCTTTTTTTTCTGCATTTTGATTTGAGTTACATACGATAGAGCTTTTATAAGAGACTACTAAATCTAAGTCACAGTTTGCATTAAATGGATAAAGTTCATTGAGTTTATTTTCTATAGATTTATTTGGAGGGAATACTACAAGTTTCATACATCCTATATTTTTTTCAAGTATAGATTTTGAATTTACTTGAGAAAGATAATTATCAGAACATCCATGTAAAAATGAAAGAGAGAGAAGTATAAAAAAGAGTTCTAAGGGTTTTTTCAATATTGTTTCGTATGAATCTTTTTCTTTTCTATAGTTTTGGTAGTATTCTTATCTAGGAAATTTGAGATATTTCCATGAGATTTGCGAAAACCACCATCTTTATATCCACCTATACTATTGTAATTGTCGTATTGACCACCATGCATGTCTATTTTTCCTTGTTGATATTCTTGTGCTTGAAGGAAAGGATTTAGTATCAGTAAAAAAAGTAGTATTTTCATTTTATCTCTTCTTGTAAATTTGGTTTAGAATAATTTATTATACCATTTTGATTTTTTATCTTTTATAATTTTTTTGGAATTTTTATTGAGGGGCTTTGTTGAATTAGTATTTTCATGGCGAAGATTGCCATCTTTATATCCTCCAATACTATTGTAGTTATCAAATTCACCAATATGTGTATTTATTTTACCATACAGGTGGTTTTCATGTTTATTTTTTTGGTAGTTTTCATTTGCAATGAGTAATGAACTCAATGCAAGTAAAAAAAACGTATATTTCATGCTAACTCCTGTTATAAGCCGGCTTTGTGATAATTCTGCTGTCAACATTTCCACGACCAATGGTAAAGTGATAGAGAACTTGGAATCTATTATCTTTAATGCCAAATAATCCATGCATCATATCATCTAAAAAACAACCAATACCTGTCCCAGATAATCCCATAGAAGTAGCTTCAAGATACAATTCTTGTCCAATAGCTCCACATTCCCAATAGAGCTCTTTATACCTATGTGCTCCATGTGTTTGAAGTTGCTCTGAGAAGTTACATAACATACCTAGAGAAAAAGCTCCATCACTTGCAATATCTTGCGTACAGCTTATAGCTTTAGATGCCATTTTGACATCTTTACTCTCAAGTAGATAAAGGTACTCTGCGTCAGTTGCTCTCCAAAGAAAATCATTATGCATTTGTTCTTTTAAATCTTTTAAATCTCTTTCATTACGGATTAAAATATACAGACCAGATTCATACTCTTGAATTCTATTTACCATTAAACATAAATGGGCAGAATTTTCTTTAGCATCGAGAGAATGTACTACAGAGTTTAAGAGTGTATGGAACTGCTCTTTTGTAATCTCTGATGTATCTTTTTGCATAATATGTATACTTCGTCTTTGAAGTACTACATTTTTTGACTCTTGTGTTGCTTCTTTTTCTATACTTTGAGCTGCTACTGCTCTTTGAGCTATTTGTGCTTGCATAGTGGCATTTTCAATCTCAGGAATAATGTCCCAATGTTGCATAGTGGGACTTAGTTGGTTTGCAATTCCTTCGAATCTTAAAGGAGTACTTTGTAGTAAAGTATCAAGGTTCAGAGATGAATCTACAGTTTGCGGTGAAATAACTAAAAGTATATCGCCTCTTTCTTTTTCAAAAAATCGATCTTCTTGCGCTAAACCAAGAAGAGTATCTATAGATACATCATTTATGCTATCTAGTCTTGTGGTTTTCCAACCTAGCATTTTTGTTGAGACTACAACGGACTGCCATGCATGACCAGCATCAAGGTTTGTGTACCTAAAAGCACGTTCACCATATTTCCACACTTCACGCCATGTGATTCCAGAAAGTCCTAATAAGAAACTTCCCTTTGGCAATTCATCCCAAAATGAAGTTTCAATAGTAGCTAAGACTTCAAGACCATGATTTTTCGGAGTGTAATGAAAAACAGTGCTTTTATTATCTTGTTCTTCTAAAACTGGAGGTAAAACAAGATAAGTTTCAGTTGGGTGAAGATTTCCGCTTGAAGCATTACAACGTACAGCCCAAGAGCTTCCACCTGATTCTTTCCAAGCAGCTATTCCCATGGAAAACTGTAAAAGTTGTGAGAGGGACTCTTTTAAAAGTGGAGCAGGCGGTAAGTCAGTATCAAGAAGATGATACGGTGGCGTTGCATTATTGATAGCTAAAGGAAGTTCTATACTATCGCTTGCATTATAGTTTCTAAATGGGTTAGGTTGTGTAGACCAGTCCATATAACCAAGTGAGCGTGCGTATCTTTGTTGTGCGTGTTTTGTCGTTTCGTGGTATTCGAAAACTGTTTGTAGTGCTTTATTCATAATTCGATTTTAATGATTTTTACTTAAAACTTTCTCTAAAGAAAGTGTTATTAAATTAAATATAGGAAAAATTTAATAACTTAATCGATTTTACACTTCATATATTTACAATAGTTCAGGTTTTGCTCTTCCATAGTGATATCCTTGAGCATAATCAATACCTAAATATTTTACCATAGTATCAAGCTCTTTTGAACTTACATATTCTGCTATTGTTTTCATATTTGATTTTTTTGCAAAATGTACTAAAGATTTAACAACTTCTAGTGCGCTCTCATCCTCTAAAATGTATTCAATGATAGAGCCATCTATCTTGATGTAGTTCGCTTTTAAAGAGATGAGATAGCTAAAGTTGGAGTATCCATTTCCAAAGTCATCTATGGCAATTTGCACACCTTCTTCTTTAAATCTACTAAGAATTTTTGAGATGGAATCATTGTCTTTTATCTCTTCTGATTCTACTATCTCAAATACAAGTCTTTTAAATACATTTTTCTGTTGGGCATAGTGGTAAACAAATTGCATGAGTTCTTCGTTCATCAAATCTTCTATACTAAAGTTAATTGAAAATTCTTCCCAGCTCAGTGCAAATTTATCAATTGATTTTGCAACCATTATATAGGTTAGTTGAGGATAGAGTTTTGTTTTTTTAGCAACTTTAAGATAGTTGTCTGGAAGGATAGTTTTACCATCTTCTATGAGTCGCATTAAACACTCATACTTGTCTACTTTACCTGTATGGTAATTGTATATTGGTTGATAAAAAGGAACAATCCTATCTTCTGCAATAGCTAGGTGAAGTTTTTTTACCCATAAAATATTTTGTTTATATTCTTCTATATTATTCATATACTGTTCATAAACTTTTATTCTTACTTTTTTGTTTTTAGCTTCACTAAGTGCCATATCCGCATATGTAAATAAGTTCTCATTCTTAGATGCTATACCCGCAGTATAGGTAAGAATAAAGCTACTGTTCTGTGAAATGTAAGCTTCTTCACCCACTGTATCCATAAAGTGAGTAATCTTTTCAATGACACTTTCTAGTCCATTGTCTAAGGTGTAGAGTGCAAAAATATCTGCTTCAACTCGATACAAAGTATACTTTTCATCAGCAATAAAATCAAAAAGTCTTGAGCTGAATTCTTTTAGTATTATATCGCCCCTAGAATAGCCTTGAAGATCATTTAGTTCTTTAAATCTATCGATATTAATCAGTACGAGTACACCTTGAGTATCGTGGTTGAGAGTATTTATTAAACTCACCCTATTTCCAAGTCCCGTTAATGAATCAGTGCTAAAAATACTTTTTAGTTTGCTTCTTTTTTCTATGAGCTCTGTTACATCAGATCCTGATGAAATGTATTCTATAATCGTTCCATCACTATCTTTTATTGGTACGATGGTAGTATTATTATAGTAACTATCCCCATTTTTAGTTCTATTTTTAATGAGACCTGTCCATATCTTACCAGCGCTAATTGTTTTCCATAATGTTTTAAATTGACTTTTAGGTGATTCTGGATGACGAACGATATTATGGGAATTACCGATAATTTCTTCAAGTTTATATCCACTCACTTTTGTAAAGTTTTTGTTTACATACGTTAACATACCCTCTTTATCAGTTTTGGAGACTACGGAACTTTTATCTAAGATTAGTTTATATTGTTTGAGCATATTAAGATTTTCCTTTTGCAAGGATTCAATCTTTTTGATACGTTTTGATATAAATAATGAGGATAGGAAACTAAGTATCATGAGTATTCCAAGAATAAATAGTATTTTTTGCAGGTTGTCATTGAGTGCTTTTTTTAGTGACTCCCTTTCTTCTTCATGTATCTTTTTTAACTCTGTAAGATAAAAACCTGAACCAATAACCATATCCCATTCTTTAATGAGGTGAACGTAAGAAATTTTTTGATCAATGAGTGCACTATCTGGTCTTTTCCACATATAACTGACATAACCAGAAGTTTGCTCTAAGACGAGTTTATTCATACTTCGCATAAAATACTGTCCATCATTTGTCTTGAAATCTTTTAAATTAGTGCCTACGAGTTCTTTTGTGATGGGGTGTAGTAGCATAGTGTAGTCTAAATCATGAATCCAGAAGTATCCATAATTGTTTTTACCAAAACGCTCCTCTTTAAGTTCTTGGAAAACCATTTTTTGAATCTTACTGACAACTTCATCCTTATACACCCCAGCTGCTATATATATATTTAGATGTTCAATTTTTTTTGCATAGACGTATTTTTCATGGAGTTTGTGGTTGCCTGTATGAGGTTTAGTCCAGCGGTAACTACCAATGTTTTCACCTTTTTTTAAGGTACCGTTTAAAAATTCTACAAGTTCTTTATTCTTCTTCGCTATGTCTAAAATGTGTTTATGGATATGTGTATTATCATTACCATGATAAAGTATGATCCCATCACTGTCAAATATATAAAAATAACCACTTCCCTCATCCCACTTTAGTAAATCGAGTTCATTTTTATATTTTTTGAGGAGCTGAGTTTTGTTAAGTGAATCATTTATAGGAGAACGAAAAAGACTACTAACAAAATCTACTTTTTGCTCAAGACCATGAATGAGGGAGTTATGGACAATATCGTGTATTATATTTATTCTTTTGATTGCTCTTGAAATTTCTCTTTTTACAAGTTCTTTATTCTCTTTAATATAATCTTTTTCTTGTTGCTGTATTCTTTCTTCATAAGAATTGTTCGTAATGATAATAGTAAATATACCTATGACTACACTAAAAATTAAGGCGGTAATGATAATGGTTCCAAAGCTTATCTTAGATAGTGAGAATTTCATTATTAGCCACCTTTTTTATTGAGAAATCATGATTATTTATTTAATGATATCATAATAAAATATTATAACAAGTTTCAATTTGTTTACTTTTTATATTATCATGTAAAAAGTTTAATAAGCACTATAAAAATAAAAGTAAGAAAAAAATCTACAGAGTTAGTTAAGATTGACTTGGTTATAGTCATGAAAAAGTAGAGATAGTGAAAATATTATTTGACAGAAACTCAAATGCAGCGATACTCCTAGCTGGTATACTCGCTATTATCATTGGTGTTGGTGTGGCTAGGTTCGCTTTTACTTCCTTACTCCCTTTTATGCTTGAAGATTCCTTATCTCTTACGTATGCAGGTGTGTTAGCATCTTTTAATTTTGTAGGTTATTTAAGTGGTGCAATTTTCGCCATTTTTATTAAAGATATAAACACAAAAGTTAAATATTTTCGTATAGGGATTGTTCTAAGTATTCTCACAACATTAGTTTTGGCAACAACTACGAATGAAACGCTTTGGTTACTTTCAAGAGTTGTAGCTGGGTTTGGCTCTGCTATGGTTTTGATTGTTGGTGCTGCTATTGTCATGGTGAAGTTAAGTGTTGAAGACAAGACAAAAGCTATGGGGATTCATTTTAGTGGTATAGGTTTTGCGATTGCAGTGAGTGAGCTTATTTCTCAAGCTGTTTTAAAAGAAGGTACTTGGTCTGATGCGTGGCTCGTTTTGTCTATTTTTGGATTTGTTATCTCTTTGTACTGTATATATATTTTGTCGTTCGATAAAGTACTAAAAAAAGATGCACCAAAACATAAGCTTTCTCTTTCAATATTTTCGCCATATGTTATATTACTTATTTTTGCTTACTTCACCGAAGGGGTAGGGTTTGTAGTGCAGGGAACTTTTTTACCTGACATTATTAATTCACTTGAAGGGTTAGAAGGTTATGGAAGTATTGGTTGGCTTGTTGTTGGTTTAGCTGGGATTCCTTCATCCATTTTATGGATGCGTTTAGCACATACGTTTGGAAGTGTGAATATCATCATGATAGCGATGGCTTTACAAGTTATGGGAATTTTGATTCCTACGTTGACTACAAATGTTTACTTGAATCTACTAAGTGGTGCCTTATATGGAAGTACTTTTATTGGCTTAGTAGCACTTTTTATGCATCTCGGTGGAAAGTTAGCAGGTGGAAACCCTGTAGTACTTATGGGTGCAATGACAGCAGCATATGGAGTTGGTCAAGTTGGTGCACCTTTGTATAGTGTAGCACTTATTGAGTATTTTGGAAATTATAATACAACACTTTATCTTACTGCATTTATAGTATTTCTTGGAATATTATTTTTAGCTTATGCTAAAAAATTGGAAACTCGAGGATGAAATTTTCACAATTAAAACTTACTTCACCGTATCTTCAGCTTCCAGGTCTTTTTTATGAAAAAGTAGATCCAACACCTTTGAAAAATGCTTTTCTCATCTCGGTATCTGGGGACGCTGCAAAACTTTTAGGAGTTGATGAGAACTTACTTGAAGATACTCTCCTTGTAGACATACTAAATGGAGAGAAAAAGTTAGAAGGTTCTCAGACTTTTTCTATGAACTATGCGGGACATCAGTTTAGTGACTTCACCGCTGCTCTTGGAGATGGACGTGTCATAAATCTTGGTAAAGTAAATGGAGAAAATTTACAGCTTAAGGGTGCCGGACTTACACCTTACTCTCGTTTGGGAGACGGCCGAGCAACACTTGGCTCAAGCATAAGAGAGTATCTTATGAGTGAAGCGATGCATGGTTTAGGCATAGAAACTTCTAGAGCCTTAGCGCTGATTGGAAGTGATACAAATGTAGCACGGAAGGAACGAGAAAAAGGTGCGATTGTGCTACGTCTTTCCCCAACATGGGTACGCTTCGGAACGTTTGAGCACTTTAATGCCTACCGTGAATACAAGATGGTTAAAGACTTAGCAGATTATGTGATAGAAGAGTCATTTTCTTACTTAATCACTGAAGAAGAACCTTACGTGAAAATGTATACAGAGATAGTGAAAAATACAGCAAGAACAATAGCCGCTTGGCAAAGTGTTGGCTTTACCCACGGGGTTATGAACACTGACAATATGTCCATAGATGGGCGCACAATAGATTATGGGCCTTTCTCATTTTTAAATGATTATGATTCAAGTTATGTTTGTAATAAAACAGATAAAGAGGGAAGATATAGTTTCAAAAGTCAACCAGGTGCAGCGCGGTGGAATCTTGAAAAATTAGCAACAGCTCTTTCACCTATTTTAGATAATGAAAGTGCTTTAGAAATTCTTGATGAGGTCTTTTATAAGGTATATAAAAGTGAACACCTTCGCAGAATGAGCGCTAGATTAGGCTTATATGAAAAGATTGGTGAAGATAAAAATTTAATACAGTCGATGCATAGAAGTTTATCAGATGCAAGGGTTGATTACAATCTCTTTTTTAGAAAACTCTCTCTCTACGATGGAGATAAAAGTCCCATCTTAGATATTTGTGTTTCTTCTTTACCATTAGAAGAGTGGTTGAATGCGTATGATAAAAGGCTACTTAAAGAGAAACTATCGCAAGAGAAAAGAGAGAAAAAAATGTTAGCAGTCAATCCAAAATACATTTTGAAAAATCATATTTTGGATGAAGCGATAGAAAAAGCTAAAGTAGGTAACTTCACCATGGTAGATGACCTACTCAAAGTGGCACATTCTCCGTATGAAGAACATGAGGATTTAGAGTACCTTTGTGCTGTCACTCACTTAAGGTCTAAAAACTTACAACTGTGTTGTTCTTCATAGAAGGAGAGAGATGATCTAAAAAGAGTTAATTCTCTTTATTTTGTAATTGTACAAATATTGGTTTCTTCATTAATGTTATAACTTTGGTTCAAGTTCTAGGTTTTGTATTCTATTAAAATGCTTTAGATTGTTGCTAATGAGAGTACAGTCATTAGCAATAGCTATACTGGCTATCATTAAGTCCATGTCAGCAATTATATTACCACTTTTTTTCAATCTTGCTTTTTCTTTTGCAAAAATTAAGCTTGATTCTTTAGTAAATTCTAATACGGTGAAGCTATCTAAAAAAGGTTCAATAACTTTTAAATTTTGATTGATTTTTGCAGAGTTATAAGCACCATAGATTAATTCAGTATAGTTTATTCTTGAAATATATAAATCATCGATTGGAATTTGGGAAAGCTTTTGGACAACCTCTTGTTTTCCTTTTAAGAAATATATTAATATGTCACTATCAATTAAATATTTTTTCATTAAAGGTCTAGCTCAAAGTCTTTAGAATTTTTATCATCGGTAATACTTTGGAGCACACTATCTGCATCGTTACTTTTTAATTTACCTGCAAATTGTAATAATTGGTTATGTTTTAAATTATTTTGTTTTGAAAAATAACTTATAGCTTTTTCTATAACTTCTGTTTTTGTTGTATGGAGTTCTTCTGATAATTGATTAAGTGTAATAATGGCACTTTCTTCCAATCGGAGATTTACTGCTCTTTTCATAGGTCTTCCTTTGTCTTTACATTATTATACATTATTTCTTTAATATTGTAAAGATATTGAAAAAATACTTAAGTTATAACAATGAGACCTAAAAGTGGATATTCAACCCCTCGTGTAACTTGTAAGTAACACAGCGTGTGTTATGTAAGATATTTACACATTAACTATCATTTATATGTGTTATTTGTCTATACAGCAATTAACACACACTTTATATTTAAGAATACTATAGATTATTTCGAAATATATAGAATAATATTATATTTTGTCATATTTATAACTAAATATTAAAAAATAACACACATATAGTATGTGTGTTATTTTTCATTTTTAAGGTTCTTCTGTATATAATGTGCATGAATAAAGAGTTGATACGTTCCCGCTTCGCGAAAACGTATCAACGGTCGGGCTGAGCTCTAAACGAGCCACCAACCAATTGTCGTTCTTCGCTTCGCTACGCACAACAATTGGCAGGAGTCCCACACCAAGGTGTCTTCCAGAAAATCGCAAGCGAATTTTCCGAAATACACATTAGTGAAGCTCAGCCCGACCGTTAGTAGAGCATTGAAATATAAATTCGTATTAAGACTATTTAGCTAAAATTAATAAAATAATTAAGGAAGTTTATATTGAGGGAGTCATTAAAAAATTTAATTGATAAAACAATAATTTATAAATATTCACTTCCCAATAATACAGATAAAATCGACCAAGTAAATTTAAGTAACCATAAAGATGATTGCTATGATTACAGTAATGATAATGATTTAATTGAACTTATCTATAATTCAATAATTGAATACTCTTTTAATGAATTTGATTTAACTAAAAAAGACTATTTATCTATTGCATTACAAACTAAAATGAGATACGATGAACGTGATAAGCCATTAACAAAATTAAAATATGGATTTTTTGGTGAAGTTTTACTTTATTCATTTTTACATCATATTTATAGGGCTAATCCACTTATATCAAGGGGATATTTTTTCAATCCTTTAGAAAAATCAGAAACAAAAGGTTATGATTCATATCATTTAATTGAAAATGATGGTGTTATTGAATTATGGTTTGGTGAAGTAAAATTTAGAGATACATTATACAGCGGTGCAAAAAGTGCTATTGAGGGCTTAGATAAAGCCTTTACTGATGATTATTTAAAAAATAATATTATTGCTATGAATAATTTTAGAAATAATTTTGCTATCAAAGATAGTAAAATTGAAGAAATTTTAAACGATTGGGATGGCATCCCTATTAAAATAATTGATGAAGTAATAAAGCATAATATGACATTAGTTTATCCTATTTTATTAGTTTATCCAGATAATAATCCAAACTATCATGAAAGAATTAAAAAAGCTGTTGGCAAAATAAATGAAAAATTCACTAAAAAAACACACAACTTATCAATTAACTATAAAATATTTTTTATTTTTCTACCAATAAGTGAAGTTAAAAAAGTTAAACAGGAGGTAATTAAATGGATAGAATTAAAGAAGCCTCTATTGTCGTAAAAGAATTAAATAAATATTTTAGACAAGAGATAAAAAATTATGAATTTATTACTATCGTTTGTGGATATTTTGATAAGATAAAAGATATTGAATTAACTCCATCAGATTTAAAATTTTTAAAATATATATCAAATATAGCAGGAATTCCGCATTATTATGATTTACTTTTTGATAAGTTTAATCATAATGAAGAGTTTAACGAATATGATTT
Source organism: Sulfurimonas sp. (assembly GCF_047622445.1). GTDB lineage: Bacteria > Campylobacterota > Campylobacteria > Campylobacterales > Sulfurimonadaceae > Sulfurimonas. The sequence continues at coordinate 2,176 of NZ_JBLHOE010000068.1, read as the reverse complement.
AAATACCTTATCATCAATAATCTATGAAAGTACCCTTCATATTGATAAAGATATTAAAATACATAAATATCAAAAAGAAGTTTTAAACCTTTTTGATATTGAAAAACAAAATAGATTTTTTTTATCTGCTAGTACTTCATTTGGTAAAACATTTCTTATTTATGAAATAATTAAAAAAATGCAATATAAAAATATTGTGCTTATTTTTCCAACTATTGCTCTTTTATCAGAAAATTATGAAAAATTACTAACTAATGACTTGTATAGTGATTTTCAAGAAAATTTCACTATTCATACATTAAGTGATGTAGAAAATATTGGTGAAAATAATATTTTCATATATACACCTGAACGATTTTTATCATTTATTGATAAGGATATTGATATTGGTCTTGATTTTGTTTTTGTAGATGAAATATATAAAATTGATAATGAGTTTCTTATTGACAATATAAATAAAGAAAATGAAAGAGATACAGCATATAGAGTTGCTCTGCATAATCTATTACAAAATAGTAAAGATATTTTACTGGTTGGACCTTATATTAACTTTCCAGATAGAGACAATAAAGAAAAAAACCAATCCTTTAATAACTTTTTAGATAAAAATAATTTTAAGTTAATTGATTATAATAAATTTGAAATTGTTAATAAAAGCTATAACAAAATAATTGGTTGTAAAGAGCATTTTATAGATGACAAACTAACAATTGACTTGACAGGATATAGTAAGAAAAAAGTTGGTGAAAAACTAGCTAAAATCACTCAAGATATTAGAAATATCAATGAAAATGTAATTTTATATACAAGTGGACCAGCACGAGCTGAAACAAAAGCAAAAGAAATTATAAGTTTTACACAAAATAATAGTCAAACAAGTGAAAAATTAAATGAACTAATAGAACATTTAGAAAATACTTTTCAGCTACATGACTGGAGTATAATTTTAGGATTAAAAAATAAAATTGGTATTCATCATGGACTTGTTCCTAAATATATTCAAAAAGAAATTATTGGATTATTTAATAATGGTGATATTGATGTTTTAATATCAACTACTACCATTACAGAAGGTGTAAATACATCTGCAAAGAATCTTCTTGTGCTCAATGCGACTAAAGGTAATAAGCCTTTAAAAACTTTTGATGCTAAGAATATTGCTGGAAGAGCAGGACGATTTTTATACCATTACAGTGGTAGAGTTTTAATAATCAACAAAGAGTTTAAAGAGATTATAGATGGTTCAGATGATGAAATTAAGCATAAAAATTATGATAAAGAAATACCTAAAGATGAAATTGATTATTTTATAACTGATGAAGAGTTTTTAAATATTGAAGATAATTTAAAAAAAGAAATAATAATAAAAGAACAAAAAGCAAGAAATATACCAGATGAAATTATGAGTATGTACAAAGTTGTTTCATATAGTGATAAGATTAAAGTTTACGACAATATAAATAAATTAATTACAAGCTATCCTGGTAACTATAAAGCAATCCAAGACTTTGTAAGAAAAACTGCATATAATTTAACAATCGATTATAATGGATTTGAAAACTTTTTATGGGTAATAAAACCAATAATCAAGAATGAACAGCTTTTAAGGACAATAGATATAAAAATCAAAAGTGATAATGGAGAATCATCACTTTTAACAAACCTTTTATATTTTTATTTAAAAGATGGTTTTATTGGTTCAGTTAGATATAAGATTGACAAACAAAGTAAATCAACTGATGAAGCAATAAGAGAATCATCACAGTTTGTATATAATGTACTAAAATATCAACTTGTCAAATATCTCGGTGTCTTTAACCTAATGTATAAGTTCTTAGAATCACAAAGATTAAATAAATTTATTGATGATATTACTGGTATAGATAAATTACTTGTGAAATTAGAATATAATTCAACTTCAGAAAAAGGGAAATTAGCAAGTGATTATGGTGTGCCAAATAAAATAATAGAATATTATGATAATGAAGAAGATAGAGAAATAAAAGCAAGTTTTGATGATTATGAAATGAAAAAATTTGAACAAATTGAAAATATTATAAGTGGATGAATTTTAAGCCATGAAACAAGGAAAAACTATTAATAAATACAATGTAGTAGAGTTATTTGCAGGTGCTGGAGGATTAGCACTAGGTTTAGAACAAGCAGGGTTTAATAC
>NZ_JBLHOE010000067.1:0-18439 GCF_047622445.1 Sulfurimonas sp. | reverse complement strand
TGTACTACTTTTTAAGTGGTTACACTGCTAAAGTTGCTGGAACTGAGCGTGGAATTACTGAGCCGGTTGCAACTTTTTCTGCTTGTTTTGGTGAAGCTTTCTTACCACTTCACCCAACTGTTTATGCAAAACTTCTTGGTGAAAAGATTGATGAGCATGGTGTAAATGTTTATCTTGTTAACACTGGTTGGACTGGTGGTGCTTATGGTGTTGGTAAACGTATGAGTATCAAAAATACACGTGCTTGTATCAATTCTATTTTAGATGGAAGTATTAACAACTCTGAGTTTGATACAACGAGAACATTTAGACTTAAAGTTCCAAAAACTCTAGGTAACCTTAAGCCGGAGATATTGAATCCTCGTAATGCTTGGGGAGATAAAGAGTTATTTGATAAAACAAGAGATAATTTAGCAGATATGTTTATTGCTAATTATAAAAAATATCAAACTGGAGAACATATGGATTATGCTCCTTATGGACCAATAGTAGGAAGCTAAAACTTTTCAGACACACTAAGTTCCCTTGCTTCGCTTGGGAACTAATTTATTTTTTTACTTTCTTTTTCGTCGCCGCTTCCATATAAAACCATAAACTACCGCCCATTACAACTAAAATAACTGGAGCAATCCAAGGTTTTTCTCCTATAAGTTCTGCTAAGTCCATTAATGGTTTTCCAGAATAATAACTTCCAAGTCCTACAACTAATGCCCATACAGCTGCACTAAAAACATTTAAAATAGCAAACTTTTTAAAGTCGTACTTTGTAAGTCCAATTGCGATAGGGATAAGTGTTTTAATCCCATAAACAAATTTTTGAATTAAGATAATCCAAGATCCATATTTTTTCATCATAATGTGTGAGAGTGCAAGTTTACGCCTATGTTTACGTAACCCTTCCATCATCATAGTTTTTTGGTATCGTGCCATATAAAATAAAGCAATATCTCCAAGTGCATTAGCAGTGAATGCAATAGCGATAGAGGTAGTTATATCCATTTTACCCATGTAGGATAAAACTCCGGCACCAAGAAGTGCTACAAATCCACCTCCAAAAGAGTAAAGAAAAAGTCCTATATATCCGTATGTTGCTAAATTGCTAAAAGTATCTTCCATTAATTTTAAATCCTATAATTGTTTTATTTTCATAATCTCATCACGAAGACGAGCGGCTTCTTCAAAGTTTAGCTCTTTTGCAGCAGCTTTCATTTTGAGCATCAACTCTTTTGTAATTGATTTTTTTTCTGATGCCGGCATTTTATCGCGTTTTTTATGTTTTTGGTATAAATCTCCATGATCATCAACTTTTAAATTCTCATCGAGTTTTCTAATGGTCGTTGTTGGAGTAATACCATGCTTTTTATTATGTGCTTCTTGAATTGCTCTTCTTGAAGTTGTTGTGTCTATTGCTTTTTGCATTGACTTAGTAATTTTATTGGCGTATAAAATTACACGACCATTTTCATTTCTCGCACCACGACCTATAGTCTGAATAAGTGCAGTTTCACTACGTAAGAAACCTTCTTTATCAGCATCTAAAATTGCGACTAAGCTTACTTCAGGTAAATCTAAACCTTCACGCAAAAGATTAATTCCAATGAGCACATCGAATTCGCCAAGACGTAATGCACGGATAATCTGATTTCTCTCGATAGTATCGATATCTGAATGCATATACTGTACTTTAATACCTAAATCTGCAAGATACTTCGTAAGAGCCTCCGCCATTTTTTTTGTCAAAACAGTTAGTAAGATACGCTCATTTTTAGCAGCAATTTTCACTATTTCATCATGTATGTCTTCCACTTGGTTATCAGATGGCTTGATTTCTAAAATAGGGTCAAGTAATCCCGTTGGGCGAATGATTTGTTTTGCAATTACACTTGACATTTCAAGCTCGTAAGGAGCTGGAGTAGCTGAAACAAAAAGATAATGTGGAGCTTTGTTAATGTATTCATCTGCCATTAAAGGACGATTATCAAGTGCGGAAGGAAGTCTGAATCCATAATCAACTAGAACCTCTTTTCTAGCGCGATCACCTGCATACATACCACGGTACTGAGGAAGTGAAACATGGGATTCATCAACAATTATAAGGTACTCATTATTTCGCTGAGCTAAATAATCTAGTAGTGTAAATGGTGCTTCACCAGGTTTTTTGTTTGTAAGCAGACGAGAGTAGTTTTCAACTCCCTTACACATACCCGTGGTTTGAAGCATCTCTAAATCAAACTCAACTCTTTGTTTGAGACGTTGATATTCTAAGAGTTGTCCTGTTGTGGTAAAGTGCTTGAGTCTATCATCAAGTTCATCTTCTATACGTTTGATTGCACGTGACATTTTTTCTTGACTTACACTAAATTGTGAACATGCATAAATGGTGAAGTCTTTATGGTCTTCAAGTTTTTTGTTATCTATGACTTCAAAAGTATAGATAGCTTCTATTTCATCACCGAAAAATTCTACACGGATAGCTTCTTGTTCAAAGTAGGGTGGATAAATGTCTAAACTTTCACCGTTTACACGAATGTGTCCAGAATCAAAGTAGGAGTCATTTCTACTGTAGCCCATTTCAACCAGACGAAGTAAAAGTTTCTTTTGGTTTATTGAATCTCCAACTTCAAGCGCTTGAACCATATTTAAGTATTCTTCTGGATCTCCAAGACCATAGTTAGCAGATACCGAAGCGATAACAATAACATCATCATAAGAGAGTAGGTTAGCAGTAGAAGATAGTCTCATACGTTCGAGTTCGTCGTTTATAGCAGAGTCTTTCTCAATGAAGAGATCTTGACGAGGAATGTAAGCCTCAGGCTGATAATAATCATAGTAAGATACAAAATACTCAACATGCGCTTTAGGAAAGAACTGACGGAACTCACTATAAAGCTGAGCTGCTAAAGTTTTGTTATGAGTCATAATGATAGTAGGCATCTTCACATTCTCTATAACCTTAGCCATAGTGTATGTTTTACCGCTACCTGTTACACCTTCAAGTGTTTGGTAACGATTCCCTTTTAGAATAGAATCAGTAAGTTCTTTTATGGCTGTAGGCTGGTCTCCCGCAGGTTCAAAATCAGAATGTGCTTTAAAATCAGGTTTATTTTTCATTGATGGAATTATAGCAAAAAGGTGCTTTAATGTGTTATATTACTTGTTTTTTTAAAGGTGTGGCTTTGAAACGGCTGCCGAAGATACGTATTAAATATACATAATGTTTTTTGTTCTAAAGAGGGTCGTATAGTAAAAGAATTTGGAGAGTGCTATATAAAACCTGATTTACTTTTGATTTATTTGATTGAAGACAACACTTTAATATTAGTTGATATTGATTTGCACAGTGAAGATTGGCTTTTTAATGGTATTATTTACTCTACGTTCAAGATATTATTTAATAAAAAAAAGGTTAGTAAATGATTAACAAAGAATTACTATTAAGCAGAATTCAAACTCCAGATGGTACTTTTATATGTTCGAGAAGTCTTAATGACTTAGGTGAACATACTGACAAAAATGGAAAATACTATGGAATTGAGGGTGGTTTAGCATATCAAAGAATTTTTTATGATAAGAAAGATTATATCGATGCATCAATATACACTACTGATGATTTTACTATTATTAGAGAAAATATTGTTTGGGACACTTATGGAATTGACGGTAATGATGAATTGAAACATGTCAGAATTAAAGATCTTGAACTTGATCACATTGAAAATATTCTTTTACTTCCTTCTTTATCTATGGTATTTGAAAATATGCTTTTATCCGAAATCGAATTTAGAAAATAGTATATTATTTTTTAAGTATGATATGTAATTAGTGGTTGGAGAATATTTTTGATATTTCAGTTACTTCTGAGAGAGATGATGAAAAGTGTTTTCTCTGTATTGACTGTAAATTATTTCATCAGATACACAGAGTCCCACAAGTCTTTCAACTCTCATATAAATTTAAAACTTAATCGTTAGGGACAGTATTAAATTCTTCTTCTTTATTTTTAAACCACTTTACCATTTCTTCCGGTTTTTGCATAAGTTCTTTTACTTCATTCATTACTTCCAGGTGCGCTGCATCTTCTTGGAGAAACATTTCCATACCGTGTCTCTTACTCAATCCTACCATATCTTCAAAGGTTTCGGCTTGAAATACTTCATCACAAGCCCCACCTAGTTGTTTACAAGTCATTGTTTTCATACGTTTCCTTCTTATATATTTTCATTATAGTAAACTACTCTTAAACTCAAAATAAAGCTCATTCACTACAGTTTTCTAGCACTCTTTGAGACCCAAAAAATTAGGCCTCACTTTTATCTTGTTAAACCTTAAAAAGCAGAATTTTCGTGAGTTGGTTCCTCATGATTAAGACCCCAAATAACCTTATCTAGGCCTTCGGCTTGATCTTCTTCTGAGACACGAAGTCCAATAGTGTTTTCAAAAATTAGTGACAATATCCAAGCTGTAACAATACCAGCACCAAGACATGTTGCAACACCAGCCAATTGCATAATTAGGCTAATTTCACTTCCTTGAAAAGCATAAAGTCCTTCTTCTATACCTACATAACCACCACGTAATGTACCGGCTTTTACCAAGCCAACCATGATAAGACCATAAGCACCAACACCACCCATCAAAGGTAGTAGCTTGTGATCATCAATACCACGCTTCTGAAGTAACTCATAAATCACATAAGCAATGATTGGAGCACCCATAGCGACAAGAAACGTCTCCCACGGAAGATAAACATCTAAACCACCAGCACCAGCTACATAACCCCCTAACGGGCCAAATAACAAGTAACTGAACTTACGAGTTGAGTAAGCAATAATAGCACCCATAATCGCGCCTCCAGCCCATGCTGCAGCATAGTTATTTAAGGCGATGCCGACACTTGTAGTAGCCATAGTCACACTAACAGCCAAAGCACCTGGATCAAAGAAGAACATACATGAGAGAATAATCATTGGTAAACCAGCAAAAACCGTCATAATACCGACAGCTATCATTGCATTGTTTTGTGGATGATATTCATATACTTTTGGATGTGGTTCGAACATACCTGGTCTAGCACCAAGCTTGGGAACAAAAACCATAGCCATACCGGCAGGAAATAAATAAACAAAACCAACACCGAAGAAGTCGTGAAAACCTAATACAGTCAATGGCCCAACCGAACCCCACGTCATCCAGCTAAGTATAGAAGATACGATAGCTGCAACAAATGCCGTTATGTAGTATGCTGATGCTTTCATTCGTTCTGCAACTGCAAAATGTAATAAAACATTAATAATACCAGCAAAGATAGCTAGGAAAAAAATGAAAATCTGAAAGTTGTTTATTCCAGGAAATACAGCAGGATCAACATTTTGAGCTAAGGAATTCGAAAGCGTACCACCAGCCCACCAGTCTTTAATACTGTCGGTTAGTGTAGCACCTTCCATAATGTAGTACTGAGATGCCCAAAAAGCGAAACCAATCAAAAAATAGGCTGCGAAGCCAATGAAAAAACCGACAACTTTTTCGATACCTGAATTAAAAGAGTGTTGTGTTCGAGTACCACCGATATCTATTAGAAGAAGGCCCACTACGACGAAGATAGCCCCGACTACGCCCGAAGCGTAAACGAGATTTTGTAAGAGCTGGCCAACGCTAACCTGCTCGGCAAACACTGTTGCTGTTTCTATTGACATAAAAAAATTCCTTTGTAATTGCTATAATTTATTATTAATCTTGTTCTTCTAAGCTTATGAAATCAAGTGCCATAAAACTCTCTAATGAATCATCTTTAATAGCTAACCAAGGTGCAGGAAGCTGTGTTGCTAATGTGCCCGTAACAGTTGATGCATAAGATCCTTCTCTAAAGGCCATAATATCTGTTTTCTTATCTTGTAACCACTGCTTGAACATCTCACCTTGTTCTTCAATCGCAAACTCAGGGTAATTTGTTTCTTTATGAAGATCACGTATATAGCTTCCCTGAAAGTCAATATTGTCAATTGAGCTTTTGAGATCAGCATGACGGACTAACCAATGCTGCATGTTTTCAAGACGATCTTCAGCCTTAGGTAATTGAATTCTACCAAGCATAAAATCGCGAGCATACCAAGCTTGAACATCAAACATATTGAATGTGTAATACTGATCTTGCATGCCTAAATACATCATTTTAGGGTTTTCTTGGAAGAAAATCCCTTTGTATAGATGATCAGGATATAAACAGTTATGTGTCTGTAAACGCAATGCATCAGGTAAAAATGGAAAATGAAATAAATAACCCGTACACATTATTACTGAGTCAAAGTGCTTACTGGTACCGTCTGCGAAATGGGCAGTGTTACCATCAAAGTGCGTTAATAAAGGTACCTCGTCCATGCCCTCTGGCCAATCAAAGCCAATAGCGCTAGTACGGTAACTGATAGTCACTGACTTAGAACCATATTTATAGCACTGAGAACCAATATCTTCTGCAGAGTAACTTCCACCAACAAGTAAAATGTCTTGATTTTCAAACTCTAATGCATCTCTAAAGTCATGTGCATGGAGTACGCGTCCTGAAAATTGTTCTAAGCCTTTAAAATGTGGCATATTTGGTGTTGAAAAATGTCCTGTAGCAACTACCACATAGTCAAACAGCTCAGTTTCTTGTTGTCCCGTTTTATGATTCATGACAGTTACTGTGAAGAGTTCAGTGTTTTCATCATAAGTTACCCATCTGACAGGGCATTCAAATCTGATATATTTAGCAATGTCCTCTTGATCGATTCGACCCATTATGTAGTCTCTTAAAACCGCACGTGGAGGATAAGAAGGTATTGCTTGTCCGAAATGTTCATCAAAAGAGTAATCAGAAAACTCTAAACATTCTTTGGGTCCGTTCGACCATAAGTAACGGTACATACTACCATGAACGGCTTCACCATTTTTATCTAATCCCGCACGCCATGTATAGTTCCACAAACCACCAATATCACTTTGCTTTTCGTAACATACAATTTCAGGTAAATTTTCAACTCCTTCTTGACGTGCTGCCTCAAATGCTCGTAACTGAGCCAATCCGCTGGGTCCTGCTCCTAATATTGCTATTTTTTTATTTTTCAAAATTATTCCTTTGTTAAAGTATAATCCAGATTTGATACAAGTTTTGAGCCATTATAATATCTCTAGAAAATTCCAGGGGATAGAATACTTAAGTATTCCACTCATTATTTCTACCCTTGGTCCCCGCTTTTACGTTTTGTAATCAATTCCAATTATGATTCCACTCTATCATAAAACTCTTGATATCACAAGGTAGTCCAGTCCTTGTTGTTTCTTTTATTAACTTTATTTTAGTATCTTCTTGTAAAAAAAATTTAGGGCACCTCTAAAAATAACTTTTCGATTTAATTAAAAAAATGAGTGATTATTTTCTACTTTTTCTTATAATTAAGCAAATAAAACTCTTGTAAATTCGCTACCATTCATCAAGCTTTTTAGTTGAATTATTTCAGTCGTGTGGGTTAATCTTGAAACTATTTTCTTGAGACCTTTACTTGCTTCTAGATTAGGTCTCATAGTAATATCTTTAAAGGCTTTGTATAAGCCTCTCTTAGTATCTAAGATTACGCTTTGAATAGTGTATCCAAATTCAATAAGCTCTTCTTTTAAATATATATAATCTTTAACTAGTTCACTCTCAACATTCTTCCAAGTTAGCATCTTTTTAGATTCAACATCCACTGTATATTCATCTCTTTACTTCATTATATTTAGGTTACCATTCCAGGTTTTGTTTTCTCCGTTTGTAGCATCTTAAAGTTTTCATTACTTGGCGTACCAAATGGACATGATGCCAATAATATTTGTCTGTTCATTTATTGTGATTGGCTCATAATAAACTCCCTATTTTAGTTACTTAGCATTTAACTGGTTCAGTAGCTTTTGTGCAACCAATTCCGCACTTTGTGGATTTTGTCCCGTAATAATAAGTCCATCTTCAACTGCAAAGGCATGCCAATTATTGACTTTTTGATAGTCACCACCGCGTTTGATTATTTCATCTTCAAGTAAAAAAGGCACTATGTCTATTAATTGCACCGCTGCCTCCTCGCCATTAGAGAATCCTGTAATCGTTTTGCCTTTAATTACATATTCGCCAGAACTATCTTTAACATTTAACAAGACCGCGGGAGCGTGACATACTGCAGCGACAGGTTTATTAGCTGCAAGAAAACGTTCTATTAATTGAATAGAATCGCTATTCTCTGTTAAGTCCCATAAAGGACCATGCCCACCTGGATAGAAAACAGCATCGAACTCTTCAACATTTGCTTCAGTTAAAACAAGTGTATTAGCTATCGCTCTTTGCGTGTCACTGTCAGCGTAATAGCGCACCGTTGAAGGTGTTTGATAATCATTTAATTCACTCGTAGGATCGATTGGCGCTTGACCACCTGATGGCGAGGCTAATACCACCTCTATACCAGCATCTTTAAACGCATAATATGGAGTAGCGAATTCTTCTATCCAAAAGCCAGTCTTTTTACCTGTGTTACCTAATTTAGCATGTGATGTTAAGACCATTAATATTTTTTTACTACTCATTTTTGCATCAGCCATTGCACTTGTAGTAAAAACTGATCCTGCTACCATTGCAGCTAGTAATAATGAAGTTATTTTTTTCATTTTGATTCCTCTTTCCATTTTAGTTTTTTTTACGATTACTATTTTTTATAAAATAAACTTTTTTTAGTTATTTATAAAATTTCTTTTTAATATTTCTTGAAAATCTGATAATTCATTTTCAAGATTCATATCACCTTTAAATATATCATGAACAGAATATGTTTCTAGTGGTTGGGCTCCACAAAACTGAAATGTTTTATGCGTAGCTATATTTGCTTCATCTAATGATAAACCATCAAAGAAACCTTTTTTATCAGAGAATTCACTTGTTGGGCAATTGTAAGTGAGTGAAAGCATGTATTTCGTTCCTTGCATAAGACCTCCACTACCATAGCGTTTAGAAGCATCTGCTCTACTTCTACCATCATTCATGTACAAGCCATTATGATCACCTGCAGAAAAAATTTCATCTATATATTTTTTTGTAATCCATGGAACACCCATCCAGTAAACAGGATATTGCATCAATATATAATCAGCCCAAACAAACTTCTCAACTTCTTCTTTTATATCATAATCACTCTCAACTACACTATGTTTTACATTAAAGCTATTTTTTCCAAAGAATTCAGATGCAGCATTTATATAGCTTTTTGTTAGATTACCCTCTGCAACTTCGTCGTATCTTTGATGCCCATTTATTATAAGTACATTTTTCATTCTGATTTTCCTTTTATGCTTTTTCTAATATTTCAATGATAGTTTCTTTTGAGTACAACTCACTCATCCCCCAAACATTTGCGGTAGCATTTGCATTTGTCGCTAATTCTTTTATCCCATCTCTTGTAATATTTAATTCTTTTAATGTTGTCGGTGCTCCAATTTTACTAAACCAGCTTTCTAGTTTTTCTATCCCAACATCTGCATCATCACTGTTAAAAATCTCTTTTGCAAATCTTTTAAACTGAGCTTGATTTTGTTCTTTGTAGTATTTCATCCATGCTGGAATCACAACTGCTAGTCCTGCTCCGTGAGCTACATTGTATAAAGCAGAAAGAGAATGTTCTATCATATGATTTGGAAAATTACCACCCTCAGTACCTGCAGGTGTTAAGCCATTTAGTCCTTGTATAGCTGCCCATGCAAATTCAGCTCTTGCATCATAATCATTTGGATTTTCTAACAATATTTCTGTTGTTTGCATAATAGTTTTAATGATAGATTCAACAATGGCTGAATTAAAATTAGGATGTGTGCTAGCTGTAAAATATACTTCAATACAGTGAGATATCACATCAACTGCTGAGTATGCTAAATATTCTTTACTAACTGTTGCCATAAGTTCTGGGTTAATTACCGAAATTAGGGGATTTATTAAAACCGAAGCTATTGAGTACTTTTGTTTTGTATTTTCATTTATAATTACAGAATTTCCATTCATTTCACTTGCTGTTGCTGAAAGTGTCATAACGGTAAATACAGGTAGAGCTTCTAAAATTTCGGCTTTATTAATAAAAAAGTCCCAAACATCTCCATCATATTTAGCTCCCGCTGCAATTGCTTTTGCACTATCAGCAACCGAACCTCCACCAACAGCTAAAATAGCTTCAATATTATTCTCTTTGGAGAGGGAGATTCCTTCATTTACTTTACTAAGAAGTGGATTACTAACTACTCCTGAGAGTTCTTTAAATTCTATATTGCTTTTATTCAATGAGATTATTATCTTCTCATAAAGACCATTCTTTTTAATACTTCCTGTACCATAATGTAATAACACTTTTTTAATACCTGCTTGCGCCAAGTATTCACCAATGTTATTTTCTTTCTCTTTTCCAAATTCTATTTTTGTTGGATTATAATATGTAAAATTGTTCATCTTTTGCCTTTTTATTTATTCCATATGGAGAATAATATACCTAATATACTTAAATATACCTTACGATACTTTAGGTAAGTAATGAACAATTAAGTTATTAAGAGCTATAATTGTATTCATAAAAGGATACCTATGTATTATATAAATGACAAAGAATATAAGTGCTCCGTTTCAGTTACAATGGATATATTCAATGATAGATGGAAATTAGCAGTTATCTGGTATCTACTTGAATCTGATAAAAGATTTAAAGAATTAAGTGAATCTATACATGAGATTAGTCAAAAAACTCTTACAATAAAGTTAAAAGAGTTAGAAGAAAAAAATATTATTAATAGAGAAGTATTTGCAGAAGTTCCACCTAAAGTTGTTTACTCACTAACACCTATCGGCTTAAAATTAAAACCTGTACTAAAAGAGATGTTTGAATGGGGTAGAGAATATGTTAAAGAAAATGGAAAGATTACTGATGAAGATATTTGTGATGGCAGTTTTTGTATGAATTAATTTATTGAGTGTCTTTATTATTCAATGTATATTCTTTATTTGAATATAATTACACTTTAGTCGCTTTGGAGTACATATGATTGATGAATTTACTAATAGTAATTCTATAGATACGATTTCACATCTTATTCAACTAGCAGTCGCCCCTGTTTTTTTACTTGCTGGAGTTGCCGGTGTTTTAAATGTTTTAGTAAATCGCTTATCTCGCATAATCGACAAGTCTGAAAAACTGACAGAGAAGCTAGAAGCCCACAGAGAAGACAAATTGATAGATAAAAAATCAAAGCTTATAAGAGTACAAAGAACATATATGTCACTTCGTATTACGAATATGAACTTTGCCATTTTATCTTGTACTCTGACAGGCCTTTTAATTGCTTTAGTTATTATGATTATATTTTTAAGTGCTTTCTTTGATTTTAATGGTTCTAATGCTATATCAACACTATTCATTATGGCAATGGGATCTTTTATTATTGCTTTATCTCTGTTTTTAAAAGAAATATTTATGGCTTATAAATACTTCAAGGGTAGGTTTAATTTGCCCTTATAGGTTTTCACTTCAATTGTAAACGGATTTAGCTATACTGGTTTTTACTTAAATATAATTCTCAGTTTGGTAATAATCATAGTATAAACAACGTTCAATTATCAAAATTATTGTAACTATATAATTAAGGAATTAAAATAATGCGTATATTAATACAAATAGGTACACTATGTTAAAAGGTATAATCACATTATTATTATTTCAATTTTTAGGGGAATGTATATCAAAGTTATTTGAGCTATTAGTACCTGGACCTGTCATAGGGATGGTTTTATTACTCATTTTCTTAATAATTAAAAAAAGTAGTTTTGAGAGTTTAGATAATGCTGTTTCTCTTCATTTAAGATACTTACCATTACTTTTTATTCCGGCGGCTATGGGTATCATAACCCAAGTAGATATTTTATCAAAAGAATTTTTAGCTATTAGTGTTTCTTTAGTATTTGGTACAATCATAGCCTTAGCTTTTTCTGCAAAACTTATGGACTATTTGACTATCAGACAAGAGAATAAAAAATGAATTTTGATGCGTTAGGGCAGTATATAGCAACTTCACCATTAGTTTGGTTGCTTTTGACTCTGGGATCATTTAAACTTGGAATTATTATATATGAAAAATTTAATAAAAATACTTTATTACAACCAATAATCATATCTTACTTTGTAATTATGAGTGCATTATTAATAACAGGTACTTCTTATAAAGAATATTTTAAAAGTGTTGAAATAATTCATTTCTTTTTAGGTCCAGCAACGGTAGCCCTTGCCTTACCTTTATATAATAACTTAACGCATGTAAAAAGTTTATTTTTCCCTATAGTAATTACCCTCTTAGTTGCAGGAGTGTTTTCTATTGTTTTAGCAGTATCTCTTTTATGGCTTTTAGGCGCTGAGTTACCTACAATATTATCAATGACTACAAAATCCATAACTGCTCCGATTGCCATTATTACATCAGAGCAAATAGGAGCTATACCTTCTTTAGCTGTTGGTTTTGTAGTTATTACTGGAATTATAGGTGCATTGTTAGGCACTAGTATATTTAAAATGTTAAAAATTAAACATGATACTTCAAAAGGATTTGCACTTGGAGTTATATCTCATGGAATTGGAACAGCAAGAGCAATAGAAATAAGTGAAAAAGCAGCAGCCTTTTCTGCACTTGCGATGGGACTAAGTGGGATTGTAACTGCTATTTTCCTGCCTATTATAATTCAATTTTTTAAATAACTTAATGGTTAGAGTATATAAATTTGAGATTAAAAAGACATTTTCTTAAAGTCATTAACACCTTTTTGAGTTAGTACAAGAGTAAGACCATCTTCTTGTACCTCAATATATCCATCTTTATTAAGTTCCCTTATTGCTATTTCCAATGAGTTTTCTTGTTTTGAAGTTAATTTTGTCAAAATATTTCTAACCACATCTTCTTTACTCATGACATAACCTACATGATTATTTTTTTTAAACCAGTTACTAAACATCTCTTTGACTTGATTTTTGTAACTAACCTCTCCATTACTTTTGGGGGGAGACTTTCTTTTTTTATTATGGGGAGTCTTGGCTTCACCGGACTTATCTGACACTTTATAATTTTTAGTAGGAGCTGATTTCATCTTGTACCTTATAATTGTAGTATATTTATTAGTTTGCCATTATCACATAATATTACTTATATTTATTATAATAAGTCTGGAAGCTGATGAAAATTGAATTAGTCCCCTCAACACTAGATACATTACTCTCTTGACTAAGCTTCATATATCTCAAGATTTGAGTGATTTATTACAATATCTCGTGGATCTCATAAGGAAGCTTCTCATTCTTATTAAATATCCAACGCTTGGTGCTTAGGTTGTCTAAAAAAGTTTGATCATGAGTAATGAATACTAACGCCCCTCCATACTCTTTTAAAGCACTCTCCAGAGACTCAATAGAATCTAAGTCCATATGGTTGGTTGGCTCATCCAAAATAATAAGTGAAGGATGTTTTAAAAGCCCTTGCGCTATTAAGAGTTTTCTTAGCTCTCCAGGACTAGGAACCGTACTGTAAAGAAGAGCTTTTGCATCGGATCCTAACCTCTGTATAAGGGTAAAAAGTTCACCCTTTTCTTCACTGCCAAGCTCACTGACATTCTTGAAAAGTTGTTCTGCCTCTTCATCAGTAATCTCTTGAGGGATATACAGGTATTCATGTTTAAAATCCACTTTATCTACAAAATAGCGAATAAAACTACTTTTCCCCGCGCCATTCTCCCCACTAATACCTATCTTTTCACCGACATCTATCGATAAGCTTGGAAAACAAAGCTCTGTGCTCTCAAAGAGAGGGATGCAGGATCTCTCGACTGCTATTGGGAAATTATGTTTGGATATTTTTCCCTCAAAGCTGACACCTGTTGCATATTCTTTTGTAAGCGTACCCATTTTTTCGCTGAGTTGACGCTGTTTAGTCACGGTACGCTGAAGATTCTGTCCATCGTTTTTGTCTTTACCTGTAAGAATCGCGCCGTTAATCTTCTCTTTTTCGGAACTGTTAGATCTTCCAACATTTTTTTTTGAGAATTTCTTTTTAGTAAGGGAAACTTGTTCTCTTTGAGCCTGGATAACTTTACTTAGCTTTTTAAATTCATCTTCTTGCTCGCCAAGTACTTTTTTCTTATGAGAAAGGGTCTGTGTATATGCCGCTTGTGCTAAAGAAAAACTTGTTCTATATTTTAAGACTTCACCGGCTTTAATCATGATTGTATGTTGAGATAGTGCATCTAGTAGTGCTCTATCATGACTTACTAAAATACCGATGCCCTTATAGCTTTTGAGTGCGTCTATCACAATAGCTTGTGATTCTTGGTCAAGATGGTTTGTTGGTTCATCTACCATCAAGACGTCACTCGGAGTAGAAAGTGCAACTGCTAGCTGTAGACGTTTACGTTCACCATGACTCAACACGTCCCATGCACCTAACCATGAATCTTCAACTCTTAATAGGTCTCTCATTTTAAATGCTTCTTTGGTATAAGTACACATAAACTCTTCAAGCTCAGTAGGTGCAAATTCTGTACTTTGCGCACAATAGACCACAAGATTATTACCGCCAATCATCCCTTTTTCTGATTTGAATTCTTTTAAAATCAACTTTAGAAGGGTACTTTTACCTGATCCGTTAACACCAGTTACAGCATTCCAACCTTCTTCAATGTCAACATTTATCCCACTAAAGATTGGTTCAGCTGCACTTGCATATTTATAGAATAAATTTCTAATTTTTAAACTCTTAATAACAAGCCGTCCTTTTTGAATGTATTATAAAGAATTTTTAGGTATACCTATAAAAAAACCTTGTCCATAATCTATGCCCATATCTTTAACCATATCTAAAACGGCTTGAGAATGAACATACTCAGCAATTGTTTTTACTCCAAGTTTTCTTGCAAATTGAACAATTGTTTCGACAACAAGTCTAGAGTTTTTA
The DNA here is from genome assembly GCF_047622445.1 of Sulfurimonas sp. Lineage (GTDB taxonomy): Bacteria > Campylobacterota > Campylobacteria > Campylobacterales > Sulfurimonadaceae > Sulfurimonas. Next base: position 3,424 of record NZ_JBLHOE010000067.1, on the reverse strand, counting down.
TCGCTATGGATATTCTTAATCAGTTCACCATCAATTTTAATTATATCGACATCAATCTTTGTCATATGTATAAAGTTTGCATAACCACTTCCAAAATCATCAATAGCAATTGTAACCCCTAAGGATTTAACATAATTAAGGAATTTTTGGATGATAGGATCATTTTCAAGTTCTTGCGTTTCCAATATTTCAAATGTAAGCTGATGTGCGATGCCATACTCTTGTATCTTATCATAGATATATTGCACTGTCTCTTTGTTAAATATATCGTCAAAATCTAAATTTATACTAAAATTTTTACCATTCTCTTTAAAAATAGTAAAACATTTGTTTATCATGATCTTGGTAATTTCTGGATAGAGTTTAATTTTTTGAGCAACTGGTAAAAATACACAAGGAGCAATAATACTATTATCTTCTTTTATTATTCTCGCTAAACACTCATATTTTTCTATCGCACCACTTTTTAAATCAATGATGGGTTGATAAAATGGAGAAAGATTATTTGTTGCAATAGCTTTGCGTAGTGCATCGGCAGTATTTAAATTTTCTTCATAATGTTCTGGAAGCATCATTTCTGGCGTATAGAAAATATAACTTTTATTTGTGCGTTTGGCATGATTTAAAGCCATGTCGACCTTACTTAAACATGTACAGTCTTGCGCGATTAATACTGCTGCCATTGTTGCGGTAATTTTTATAAGATTAGTTTCATAAAAAAAGTCTGTTTTTTCTAGAAGAAAAAGAAATTGTTTTATTATGAATTCGATTTGCTCAATAACTTTTCCCTGTAAAATAACTGCAAATTCATCAGATGGCAGTCTATACACTCTAGCACCATATTCCATAGCTTCATTTGAGATAATTGATGCGAACTGTTTTAGAATTATATCTCCAGCAATATGACCATAAAAATCATTAATGATACTAAATTCGTCAATGTTAATTAATATAAGAATTTCACCGATGTTTTTTTGTAAATCATCAAGTAATTTCAGGCGATTTGGAAGTTTTGTTAAATTGTCATAATACGCTTGTTGGTAAATATTATCTACTTGTTTTTTGATGCGATTTTCTAGTGTTTTATTTAATTCGTCGAATTCATTTGAAACGGCATTTGCAAGATGTGAAATGGCATGGAAATGATTTATTTTAAAATTATTTTCTTCTGCAAGTGCATTTTTAATGTTTATAATAGAAGGATCTTCGCTTTCTGAAAGTGCAAGCACTGTCATGGTTTCATTAAGAAGTTGCGTCTTGTTTTCTGAATGAAAAAATTCTCCATAGGTAAAAAAACCAGCAGTTGGAGCAAGGTTAGCAAGTGATACAAGTTCTTTTTCTATATTATGTCCCATAAATAGACGTCTAGCCATACATGAATAAATAAATATAGATTCAATCTTTTTTGGCATTTTTTCAATCAACTTACGCATATTATAATTTAAACTTCGTAGTATCATGTCTAGATTTCCTACGCCAAGTCGAACGATGGTTCCCTCTTTAATATTTCCTGCAAATGTTAGTGAACCATCTTCATGTTTTGATAAAACAGCACGACCGATCATCATATCCTCACGATACATAATTAACGGAAATTCTATGCCAATTTGTGGTAATTGTAATGCTAGCTCTTCTCCTAGATATTTTGCATAAGTATCAACAGCAGACAGTCCATTAATCTCATAGACTCTATTTTTAATAGATTTTGTTATTGTGAGTTTTCTTCCTAGTGGCATCCAGTCAAAACTATAATCAGTTCTTACATGAAGATTGCTACTATTGAGAGCAACTGTAACTGCACCATGATCGCTGATAGTGGTATTGTCGAAAATATATGTTTTTACTAAGTTTCCATTATCACCTGCCATCCCTCCTGATATTACGATATTAGGATGTAGTTCACTTAATCCATTAACATACTCTTCACCATTTGTATGAAGGCCATCAGAAAAGCTTATCAGTACTTTAGTATCTGTTTCAACTAGTTCTTGTGCTATTATCTGTCCCATTTTAAAACTACTGCAATGCGTCTGGTCTTGCGTCACAAATTTTGATTTAATTCGTGTCTTATAAAAAAGTGTAAAACTAATAACATTAACTTCTTTGTTATATACATTTGCCTTTTCTATTGTGCCGTCTGATGTTGCTCCAATCAATAGGGCATTAGGTAAAAGAAGTGTTAATTGTTTTTGATAATTTTTAATGATTTCTATATCAGCAGTACCTATAAAAAGTTGTATAAGTAAATCACAACTATTTAAAATAGTATTTTTATTAATTATATCATTAAGCTCTACGAGATTAGAAAAAGATTCAACTATTGTTTTCATAACGCATTCTACTTTATAAAACTAAACTTAAAGCTTAAATATAATAAGAGTATTTAACAATTATCAAAATCATACAAAAATAGGCTTTGAGAAAGTATTTTAGTAGACTCTATTCCTTCCATTATTCTCAGCTTTATAAAGTTGTTTATCTACTTGTTTGTAAAGCTTCTCTATTGAATTATTATTCGCATCTAGTTGAGCTGTACCTATACTAATGTGTTATTTTAATATTTTCATAAACAAATTCTTTGTTTTCAATAAAAATACGTATTTTTCTGCGATTATTTTTGCTCTATCAAATGATGTGTCATTGAGAAAAATTGTAAATTCTTCGCCACCAACAAAGGCAAATATGTCGCTCTCTCTCATTGTTTTTTCTATTTCTCTTACAACAGAAATTAGGATGGAATCTCCTGCTTGATGCCCGTAAGTGTCATTTATATTTTTAAAATAATCTATATCAAGCATTAAAAGTGATAGAGGCTTTTCTTCTCTTAGTGCTATTGAAATTAAATGTTGAGAATTTCTTTTCAGCAAGAGAAACTTGTTCTCTTTGAGCCTGAATAACTTTACTTAGCTTTTTAAATTCATCTTCAGCTTGCGATTCTTGATTAAGATGCTTTATTGGTTGATCTACCATTAACACATCACTAGGGCTAGAAAGTGCAATTACAAGCTGTAGACGTTTACGTTCGCCATGACTCAACACGTCCCATGCACCATCAGCTCTTAATAGATCTCTCATTTTAAATGCTTTTTTGATATTGAGATAATTAATGAAAGTGGAATTTTATAGTAATTATTGACACGGGATTGTTTTTTTGGAGGGAAGGGGATCGTATCGAGTACTTTGAAATTAAATTTTATGAAGAGAGGTATCCTCTCTTCATTGTATATACATTTCTAAAACTTATTCTACAACACCCTCAACATCTCCGGCTTTTCTATCTTCCATTGATATTTCAGGACGTGATGGCTGGTTATTATCAGCATTCTCTTCTATTTTATATACGTCATTTCCTTCGAAATGTGCTCTATTAGCATCATCATATGGGAGATCCCATACAATACAGCCATCTGTCGGGCATGCAGCC
>NZ_JBLHOE010000066.1:0-18527 GCF_047622445.1 Sulfurimonas sp. | reverse complement strand
AAATAACCACTCTCTTATCTTTGAAACTTTCTCTCCCTCTTTTAGTAGAATAATTGAATTTATTTTTAATATGGATTGCTATAACAGCAAAAATGACTTATACATTAAATTCGCTAAATATTTAGATAATTGCGATTATTGTACGATTTATTAGTAGTAACATCTTCTTAAGAAAACAAATATGTGAGGAAGATTATGAATACTATAAATAACAATAAAACAGGTATTAAAAAAAGTCGTGTACCTGCTAGGTTGGATTACTTTCAAAGTGGTTCAGGACTAATACTAGGTCTTTTCATGTGGGGTCATATGCTTATGGTTTCTTCTATCTTGATAAGTAAAGACTTTATGTACGGTGTTACTAAATTTTTTGAAGGAAGCTTCCTATTTGAAGGAGGTGCTCCTATTTTAGTTTCGGGTTTCGCTTTTTTTATTTTCGTTGTATTTATAGTTCATGCTTTTTTAGGGATGCGTAAACTACCAGCTAACTATAAACAGTATAAAATTCTTAAAGAAACATCAAGTAGTCTCAACCATGAAGACACGAAACTTTGGTTTATTCAGGCATTTACTGGGTTTTCAATGTTTTTCTTAGGTTCTATTCATCTTTACATTATTATGACCAATGCTGATAATATTGGGCCATATGCTAGTGCTGATAGAATTTGGTCAGGTTGGATGTGGCCGTTGTTTATTTTACTCTTACTTGCAGTTGAATTTCATGGAACTATTGGTCTTTACAGACTTTGTGTGAAATGGGGATGGTTTGATGGTGAAGATCCAAGAAAAACAAGAAAAACATTAAAGAAAGTAAAGAATTATTTAACATGGTTTTTCTTAATTCTAGGTTTCACTACACTTTTCGCCTATATGAAAATAGGGTATGAGCATGCTGACAAAGCAGGTGAACGTTATGTACCTAGTGCCCCTAGTACTATGGTATACCAAATAGATAAAGTGGAGGTTGCGTAATGAAAGTACATTATTGTGATGCATTAGTTATTGGTGGTGGTTTAGCAGGATTACGTGCGAGTGTGGCAGCCCAAAAAAAAGGTTTAAATACTGTAGTACTTTCTTTAGTTCCTGTAAAACGTTCTCATAGTGCAGCAGCACAAGGTGGAATGCAAGCTTCTTTAGGTAATTCAAAGATGTCTGAGGGTGATAATGAAGATTTACACTTTGCAGATACAGTTAAAGGAAGTGACTGGGGATGTGATCAAAAAGTAGCACGAATGTTCGTACATACTGCTCCTAAAGCGATTAGAGAACTCGCTGCTTGGGGTGTGCCTTGGACACGTGTTCAAGAAGGTGCAAGAACAGCTATTATCAATGCTAAACAAACAACAATTGTTGAAGATCATGAGCGTCACGGACTTATTATGTCACGAGACTTTGGTGGAACTAAAAAATGGAGAACTTGTTATACAGCTGATGCAACAGGACATACCATGCTTTTTTCTGTAGCAAATGAAGCTTTAAAAAATGACGTAGATATTCGTGATAGAAAAGAAGCCATTTCACTTATTCATGAAAACAATCGTTGTTATGGAGCAATAGTCAGAGACTTGATTACAGGAGAACTTGAAGCATATGTTTCAAAAGGAACTTGTATAGCTACAGGTGGTTATGGAAGACTTTATAAGTCCACTACCAATGCTGTGATTTGTGAAGGGATTGGAGCAGCTTTAGCGTTAGAGACAGGTGTGGCAACTTTAGGAAATATGGAAGCAGTACAGTTTCATCCTACACCTATAGTTCCATCAGGAATTCTTTTAACAGAGGGGTGTCGTGGAGATGGTGGTCTTTTACGTGATATTGACGGACATCGTTTTATGCCAGACTATGAACCAGAGAAAAAAGAGCTAGCATCAAGAGATGTTGTTTCACGTAGAATGATGGAACATATTAGAAATGGTAAAGGTGTACCTTCTCCTTATGGTGACCATTTATGGTTAGACATTTCTATTTTAGGACGTGAGCATATTGAGAAAAACCTTCGTGATGTACAAGAGATTAGTCAAGTATTTAATGATATTGACCCTGCTGTTGAAGGCGCAAAAGGTTACATGCCAGTACGTCCAATGCAACACTACTCTATGGGTGGAATAAGAACTAATGAAACTGGTGAATCACAAAATATGTCAGGTTTATTTTCCTGTGGTGAAGCTTCATGTTGGGATTTACATGGATTCAACCGTTTAGGTGGAAACTCTGTTTCTGAAACGGTTGTTGCTGGAATGATTATTGGTAACTATTTTGCTGATTTTTGTGTAAATAATGATGTTTTAATTTCAACAGCTACTATTAGCAAAAAACTTCAAGAGCAACAATCATATCTTGAGTGTTTAGTAAAAGGACAAGGTTCAGAAAATGTCTTTAAGATTAAAGAGCGTATGCAAGAAATCATGGATGATAAAGTAGGTATTTTCAGAGATGGGAAAAATCTTTCTGATGCTGTAGACGAGTTAAAAGAACTTCTTCAAAGAAGTCGACATCTAAAAATTGCTTCTAGTAAAATGCATAATAACCCTGAACTTGAAGAAGCATACCGAGTTCCGAAAATGTTAAAGTTAGCGCTTTGTGTTGCTAAAGGTGCAAGAGAAAGAACAGAATCAAGAGGGGCTCATTACCGCGAAGATTTCCTTAAACGAGATGATGAAAACTGGTTAAAACGTACCCTTACTTCATGGAACAGTGAGGAAGACTTAGAGCCAACTATTACGTATGAAGAGATAGATATTAAGACTATGGAAATGCCACCAGCCTTTAGAGGCTATGGAGCAAAAGGTATGACTATTGAGCATGCAGATGCGGCTTTACGTCAAGAAGAAGTTGATAATTTATCTAAAGAAATGCAAGCAGCAGGTAAGGACAGACATGAAATCCAAGAGGCACTTATGGACTTTGACTTACCAATGAACTACAAACAAAAAAATGAAAGAGTAGGGGATTAATTATGAGTCAGGTAAATAGAGAAATAACAATATCAATCTTAAAGTATGACCCTCAAGATAAAGCAGTTGAACCAAGGCTTGTACACTATAAACTAGAAGAAACACCTGGGATGACACTCTTTATCGCACTCAATAGTATACGTTCTAACCAAGATGCAGATCTCTCTTACGATTTTGTTTGTCGTGCAGGTATCTGTGGGTCATGTGGTATGGTAGTCAATGGAAAACCAGTACTTGCATGTAGAACACTTACAAGTAATTATCCTGAAGGTCTCATTACGCTACTTCCTATGCCAGCATTTGAACTTATTAAAGATTTATCTGTAAATACAGGTAATTGGATGGATGAGATGTCAAAACGTGTAGAGTCATGGATTGTTACTAGTGAAGAGACTGATATTTCAAAAGTTGAAGCAAAAGTTGAACCTAAAGTTGCCGAAGAAGTTTTTGAACTTGATAGATGTATAGAATGTGGTCTTTGTGTCGCTTCATGTGCTACAAAACTTATGCGTCCTAACTTTGTAGGTGCAGTAGGCCTCAATAGAGTAGCAAGGTTTCAAATTGATCCTCATGATCAGCGAACTGATGAAGATTTTTATGAACTTATTGGTGATGATGATGGTATCTTTGGATGTATGTCTTTACTTGGCTGTGAAGACCACTGTCCAAAACATCTGCCTCTACAAAATAAAATCGCTTATTTAAGACGAAAGCTAGTATCGGTAAAGTAAGCAAGTATGATTGAAGTCGCTAAAAACTATTTTCTGCTTTTTCATGGTAGAAATGGACAAGATATTAGCTTTGCAAAATTCAAAGAGTTAAACCAAGATGAGTATAGTATATACTCACTTGTTCTCTCAATGAGTAAATGTGATGTTTCAAATATAATGGATATGAAAAGTTTTCAAAAGCTTTTACAGATGATGGATCATCCTCCAGTAGCAAGTATCTTAGAACTCTACCCTTTACAAAATAGCATTTTAGCACTTCTTACAAATGATAATTCTAGTTATGACTATAGACATATTCTTGAAGATATAGAATATTTACATAAAGAAGAGATCATAAGTCTTATTAATTACCAAAAACTTCTTTCTCTTTTTCATAAAGCACAAGAACCAGGTAAAAAATTAGAAAGCAAAGTAGAAGAAGGTTCTTTTTTGGATAGTAAAAAGTTGTTTGGAGAAATTATTCAAGAACTTTCTTCGTTATTTGTGTCTGATGAGGATAAAGAATCATTAACAAAAATTGAAGATCAACTCTCATCTGAGCACTTTTCTGTAGGAATAACTGGAGTTATTAATGCAGGTAAATCAACTCTTATCAATGCCTTACTCGGTAAAGATATTTTAGGGAACTCCATAGTACCTGAGACAGCAAATCTGACAATAATCAAAGAAGGAAAAGCCTCGGCAAATGTTAGTTATTGGAATAACAAAGAGTGGGAAAAGATTATAGACTCAACAGCTAATAGGATGGAAAATAACTCTTTAGTTGAGAAGTATATTCATGAAGAGTCCTATCAGCAAAGTATTGACATAGAGCAGATGCGAGAGTTTACGTCAGCTACAGCTTCTAAAGATGCACATTATAAACTGGTTAAATCAGTGGAACTTTATCAAAAGTCTCCTTTTTTAGCTGGGGGAGTGGAAATTGTTGACACTCCTGGTCTGGATGATCCCGTCACACTCAGAGAAGAAATAAGTAAAGAGTACTTAAGTAAGTGTGATGCGATGATTCATTTGATGAATGTAAACCAAAGTGCAACACAAAAAGATATTGAATTTATTATTGATGCTCTTTTATATCAAAAAATATCCCACCTTCTCATAGTCATAAGTCATGCTGACACTGTGAGTAAAACTCAGATGCAAGAAGTTATAGCCTATACTAAATCTTCTTTATCCACACAGCTAGAAGCTTTAGGGAAGTCTTCTCATCTTTCATTTGTACTTCACCATATACATTTCCTTCCTGTTTCTGCAAAACAAGCATTAGAATGTCGAATGCAAGTAGAAGTAAAAGAAGAAGAACTTCAAAAGACAGGTATTCTAGAAATCGAGAAGCATCTTCATGCATTACTATATGGAAAAGAGGCATTAAAAGCAAAGTTAATTCTGCATAAATCCAAAGAAAAATTATGCTATTTCATTCAAGAACAACAAACAAAAGATAGTTATCAACTTTCTTTACTTTCTAAAAATAAGGAAGAACTAGAAGAGAGTCTTGAGAACCATAGAAAAAATACTCAGCATGCTGTTAAAGAGTTAAAAGAAGATATGCAACACTTAAACCAGTCTACATGTGATTATGTTGAACGTTTAGAGATATTTTTAGATGAAGAGTTTATAGATTTAAAAGTTCTTTTAGCACAACGTCTTTTTTCAGATGTGCAATATACCTATCAAAAATCTAAAAAGAAACCTGAAGTAAATCGAACAAAAATTATTATTGAGACAACGTTAAAAGATGGTATTTTGGAAATTACAAGAGATTATGGCTATAAGTTAAATAAACGTCATGAAAAACTTATCCAAAGTTGTCAAAAACGGTTTGAAATTTTAAAAAAGAGACATGTGAACTCATTAGAGGCAAAGTGTGCAACACTTTTTAATGAACCTTTTTATAAAGGCTTTTTGACTTTTTCAACACAAATACTCATAGAGAGTATTCTTCAACTCGTTGCTCAAAGTAATCATAAAGATTTTAGTGCTTTTCATATAAACTTAAACGAGATGATAGAGCAAAAGCTAGAATTAATTATACAGCAAATCAAAGACAAAGCTAATGATAAAGCATTAGAACGTATTGAGGCATTCTTTGGACTTTTTTATGAATATATTGAACATATTGAAAAAGAAGAGAAAAATGAGCAGATAATGCTTGAAGAAAATTTAGAACAATTTGATAAGAGAGAAAATCACCTCCAAGATACAATCTCTTCACTTCTCTCTCGTAAAGAGCAATTTAGCCTTATTTTACAAAGGCTGAACGTATGAAGATTTTAGAGGCGTTTATTAGTGAAGTTAAGCACTATAAGGAGGAGAAACAACATTTTGAATTAGGTTTTTCCGGAGATGTTGAACGTGTGGCTTCTGCCTTGTTAGACGATAACTTTCTTCCCTCTTTACAGTTAAATAAAGTGCTTAACAAACAGATTCGTCGTGTTGAATACCCAATCGAAATAGCTATAGTAGGGCAATTTTCTTCAGGTAAATCTACCTTTCTTAATGCACTGCTCTCAAAAGATATTTTACCTACTGGGATTACGCCTGTTACTTCAAAAGTTACTTATATTAATTATGGGGAACGTTATGAGATGAAAGTAACTTATTTATCAGGTAAAGAAGTTTTTTTACCTATAAATGAGATGGAAAGTTATTTAGATCAAAGAAAAAGTACTATTAAAGATATAAAATATCTTACTTTATATGCACCGCTTGACCTGCTTAAAAGTATCTCTTTAGTCGACACTCCAGGGTTAAACTCGCAATCTCAAAGTGATACACAGACTACACATAAGGTTTTACAAGATGTGGGAGGAATTATTTGGCTCTCACTTATTGATAATGCGGGAAAACATTCTGAAGATATAACTTTGGAACACTATATGGAAGCTTTTAAAGAGAAGACCATTTGTCTACTTAACCAAAAAGATAAATATAGCCCTGAGCAGATAGCCCAAAGTAAAGCATATGTAGAAGAGAAGTTTGATAAGTATTTTGTACAGGTTACTCCAATATCGGCAAAATTGGCTTTAGAGGGAAGAGCAAACCGTAAAGAGCAACTTTTAGAAAAAGAGAAACTGGATTTTTTAAATCTATTGCATCAATTTACTCAGAACAACGATGAAGACAAAGAAAGTTATCTTGCCTTTTTTGAAGAACACAAGAAAAATATCTTAGAGATTAAGAGTAGAAATTATACTTTAGAAGATGAAAAACTTGATTCATCTAACATTAATGAAGTAATTGATTTCGTTAAAAGCGATATCCTCCCTTCTGCTAAAGAAAAGAAAAGAGCGGCTATCAGTAAAACCTTACATGAAATAATCGATTTACTTGTGGAACAGTATGAATTGATAATAGAAGTATACAAGCAACTTTTTCTTATTTTAAAAAAATCTGAAGAAGAAGCTGATGAAGTGTTTAAAAACTTAGTACATAAAAGTAACTCATATCTATGCAGTATTCAAGAAGAATATAGTGAAATTATAGAAGACCTGTCTTGTATGGTTTACAGTCATATTGAAAAAAAAGAGCAATATCTTTACATAAAGAAGGAAGGTATTATTCATAAAGGACTTTATGCAAAGAAAATGTATTTACATCCTACTATAAATAAAGAAGCATTAGATAAAGAACTCTTTTCTAAAGAGAGTCTACTTAACCATCGATTACTTGTTTATGTAGATGATATGAAATTAATACACTCACAAATAGAGAATGCTAATGATGCTCTTTTTGAAAAATTTTCATCTTCTATAAAAGATTGGCAGAAGCGTTATATGTTGATTAAAAAGAAGCGTGAAATTGCTTCTGATATGGAATTTTCACATTTACGACTTTTTGCAGCTCAGATAGATGAGAATGTCATTAAACAGTATAAGGAACAACTTCATAAAACTCAAAATAGTATATCCTTACAATTTGTAAGGCACAACACACAAATCAAATACGAATTGCTTGAAGCATTTAGAAAAACACTCAGTACTTTAGAGAAAAAAATAGAAGAATCTGTGCTTTTGCATTTCCAAGAGCCAACAAAATTTCCAATTTATCTCCCTAAAAAAGATGAAATGTCAACACTTGTGCAAGAAGAGTTTAAACAACATCATGACGCGTCATTAAAGCATGATATACAAATAAAATTATACCACTTAAAGGATGCCCATCAAGAGACTCACAAAGAAAACATGGACTATATAGAAAAAAGTATGAACGTAATTCAAGACAAAATAAGTGCCTTAACGGCTATTTCACAAATTATATAAAGGACAAGTATGAAAGCTTCTGATTTATTGGTAAAAGTATTAGAAAATGAAGGTGTAGAGTATATCTTTGGTATTCCTGGAGAAGAGAATTTAGATTTTCTAGAGTCATTAAGAGAATCAAATATTAAATTGATTTTAACTCGTCATGAGCAAGCTGCTGGATTTATGGCAGCAACTTATGGAAGACTAACAGGTAAAGTTGGTGTTTGTATTTCAACACTTGGGCCCGGTGCGACTAACTTTGCTACGGCAGCAGCTTATGCACAACTAGGTGCTATGCCAATGTTGATGATTACAGGTCAAAAGCCTATTAAAAAATCTAAACAAGGTCGATTTCAAATTATAGATATTGTACATATGATGAAACCAATGACGAAATATGCAAAGCAGATTGTCAATGGTAACAATATTCCAGGAATGGTAAGAGATGCTTTTAAAATAGCTACAACAGAACGTCCTGGTGCAGTACATCTTGAATTACCTGAAGATATTGCAGCTGAAGATGTAGAAGCAAATATTTACCCTGTAAAAACTGTACGTTATCCTATGGCATGTAAACAAATGGTGAATGAAGCAGTGTCGATGATTGAAAAAGCAAAATCTCCTTTATTATTAATTGGTGCAGGTGCAAATAGAAATCGTATTGGTCATGTACTTACTGATTTTGTAAATGAAACTGGTATTCCTTTCTTCTCAACACAAATGGGTAAAGGTGTAGTTGATGAGAATCATAAGTTATGTCTTTCTACAGCGGCATTGTCTGCAGAAGACTTTATTCATGATGCGATTGAAAAAGCAGACTTAATTATTAATGTTGGACATGATGTTATTGAAAAACCACCATTTTTTATGGAAAATACACCGGATGCGACAAAAGTAATTCATGTTAACTTTTTGCCATCAGCTGTAGATGATACATATTTTCCACAATTGGATGTAATCGGAGATATTGCTACGAATGTATCTTCAATTACTTCAGCAATTTCCAAACAAGATCATTGGGATTTTAAGACTTATATGACTGTTATTGATTTGGTTAAAACGAAACATAATAAATATTTTGGAGATACACGTTTCCCAATATTACCACAAAGAGCAGTAAGAACTATTAGACAAACATTGGGATCTTCAGATATTTTGACACTAGACAATGGTGTATATAAAATATGGTTTGCTAGAAATTACCGTTGTGCAGAGTCTAATACACTACTCCTAGATAATGCCCTCGCAACTATGGGTGCAGGACTTCCTTCTGCTATGGCTGCTAAAATGGTTCATCCTGATAAAAAAGTTGTGACTGTATGTGGTGATGGTGGATTTATGATGAACTCACAAGAGATGGAAACAGCTGTAAGACTTAAGCTAGATATTACGGTTATAATACTTAATGACAATTCTTATGGAATGATTAAGTGGAAACAAGAAGGTATGGGTTTTGATAATTATGGACTTGACTTAGAGAACCCTGATTTTGTAAAATATGCAGAAGCGTATGGTGCACATGGGTATAGACCTGATTCTTGTGAGAATTTTGAAGAGATTTTAGAGAAATGTGTGAATACTAAAGGTGTTCATTTGATAGACTTAGCAGTTGACTATTCATTAAATCATAAAATTTTAAATGAATTGTTAAAAGACAGATCAAAAATAAATTAATACTAAGGATTAGAAATGACAACAATAGAAGTAACATCGCCTTTTGATGGCAAAGTAGTAGGAATTGTACCATTTAGTTCGTATGAGGAAGTAGAAGATGCCTTGTCTCTTGCTCAGAGAACTTTTGAAGATCATGCAAATCATATGCCTAAATATAGACGTGTAGAAATTTTAGAAAAAACTATGGAGATCATGTCTTCACAAATTGAAGAATTAACAATTCTTTGTGCTAGTGAGGGAGGAAAACCTTACGTAGATTCTAAAGTGGAAATAGAGCGTGCTATAAATGGTATTAAAATTGCCATTGAAGAGCTAGGTAAATATGAAGGTAAGCAGGTTGCAATGGGGCATACTGTGTCATCTGCAAACCGTATAGCTTATACACTTAAAGAACCTATTGGTGTGGTAGCAGCTATTTCTGCTTTTAATCACCCTTTTAACCTTGCAGTGCACCAAATTATACCTGCTTTGGCTGTAGGATGTCCTGTAATAATTAAACCTGCAACACAAACACCAATGAGTGCTGTAAAGGTTGTTGAAATACTTAAAGAAGCTGGTCTTCCTGATGGTTGGGCACAAGCTGTTGTATGTGATAGAAAAGCAGGAGAGCTTTTAGCTACTTCACCTAAAATTAATTTCTTAACGTTTATTGGTTCTGGTTCTGTGGGTTGGTACTTGAACTCAAAATTAGCAAATGGAACACGTAGTGCCTTAGAACACGGTGGTGTAGCTCCAGTAATTATTGAACCAGATGCTGATATTGATGATTTGATTCCTGCTATTGGTAAAGGTGGATTTTATCATGCTGGTCAAGTGTGTGTATCTGTACAACGTGTTTATGTGCATGAAAGTATTTATGATGAAGTAAGTACTAAATTGGCTGATTATGCATCTAAATTAATCGTAGGTAATCAACTAGACCCTAAGACAGATGTTGGACCACTCATTAACCATAATGAAGTAAATAGAATCGAAGAATGGGTCAACGAAGCTGTGAATATGGGTGCTAAGGTACTTACTGGTGGTAAACGTATTTCTGATTCATGTTTCCAAGCAACAGTTTTACTTAACCCTAGTGAAAAAGCACAAGTTTCTACTCATGAAGTATTTGGGCCTGTTGTTTGTGTATATAGCTATAGCGATATTGAAGAAGCATTTGATCGTGCTAATTCTTTAGAAGTTTCATTTCAAGCAGCTATCTTTACTAAAAATATTGATACGGCACTCAAAGGTGTAAAACGACTTAATGGTACAGCTGTAATGGTTAATGATCATACCGCTTTTAGAGTTGACTGGATGCCATTTGGTGGTGCAAAAGCATCAGGACTTGGTTTAGGCGGTATTGGTCATTCTATGGAAGAAATGAGCAATGAAAAATTGATGGTTATTAAATCTCCATCACTATAAAAAGCTAATAAAGGATAATCAATGCAAAAGAAACTAATTTTACTAATAGGAATTCCCGGATGTGGAAAAACAACTTGTGCAAAGTTAATCTCCCAAAAACATGAGAAGGATATTACTGAGTATTCTACGGGTACTCTGATTAGACAAGAGATAGAGAGAGGAACTGCAGTTGGAAAAATCTCTAAAGATTTTTTTGATAAAGGGGATTTAGTCCCGACACAGATTGTACTTGATATTATCGTTAGTGCGATTTTGAATGCTCCGACTGAAATTGTTCTTATCGCTGGATTTCCTGGAAAACAAAAGCAACTAGCTTATTTTGGTGACTACCTTTTTACGCACGATCAAATTGACCTTATTTCTGTTATAGAGCTTCAAGTAAGTGATGCTCTAGGAAAAGAACGTTTTTTATCGACAGGTAGAAGTGAGGATATATTTAACCATGAGATGAATGCTTACAAAGATTCTATTGAAAAAATTCATCAATATTATGATGAAAAGAATCTTCTCGAAACAATCAACACAGAAGAAGATTTAGATTTAGTTTTAAACAAGATTGATGAACACCTTTGGAGTAAAATAAAAGAACATAAAAAGTAATAATACTTTTAGACTTTTATTGAGAAAAGGAGAGAACTTATTTTCTCTTTTTCTATAAACTAACACACTCAATAATATCTATTAAATGTAAAATATACCCTCATACTAAGACCTATCCTCTTATTATAACCTTGAAATTAAAGATATTTTATCTTGCGAATATTTTGCGAATATACTTTGATAACATATTCCTATGAAACAAAGGTTTATTTCATAAAAAAACTATTTTTAATCACAGAACTAGAGGGTATTTATACAGTTACAGAGCTGTTTATTCATCCTCGATTAGGAGATTTATTATGACACTTATTGAACTATTTACAGACTACATACGAAATCAAAAAAGTCTGGTTGATTACGTAGAAGAACGTAAGAAAATGACAAAAACCAGAGGAGAATTCAATAATGAAACACTTCTTTTGGCTGCTGAAAAATTAGAACGTCTAAAAGAGGAAAACCCTGCTATCTATAAAGAGATGCATGAGTTATTGGAAGAGTATTATGATAAAGATGAAGGGCATTTTGTAGAGTATCCTATTAATTTTACAAAACAAATTCTTAAACTTTATGAAAATGAACGTGCTACTCCTGAACGTGTTGTGGCATGTTATAGAGAAGGGTTAGACCATCCTTGTCAAGATGCTTTTTAATTAAAAAAGGAATAAAGTATGAAAGTAATATCATTAAGAGGACGGGTATTCCCTACAGATTTAAATCATGCAGGAACGGTTTTTGGTGGATGGCTCATGGGGAAAATGGATAAAGCAGCTTCTATTGCGATAGAAGACATACTCATATCTCCTGCTGTGACTGTTGCAGTCAGTGATATGAACTTTAAACGCCCTGTTTACAGTGGTGCAATTTTTACTGTTTATACAGAAATACTAGAAATTGGAAATACTTCAGTAAAAGTTGATGTTGATGTACAAGTGAAATGTAGAGATACACATGAAGAGTATTCTGTTACAAAGGCCGTATTCACTTTCGTGATTATTGATGAAAATAAAAAACCTCGCAATGTAAGAGAAGTAATACGTGATGATATTGATGACTATGTTAGAAGAAAATTATAAAAATACTTTAACATAGAATATAGTGCGATTTTGTTTACTATTTTACTTTGATAGTCATAATGAATCAACCTTAGCAAGTTATAAATGTGAGTCATAAAGAAGTGTAAACAATATTAAAAGGGTGAAGAATGTTAAAGAAAAATAAAGCGACTATTATACTAGAGATAGATGGAGAGAAAAAAGAATATATTTATGATATTTTAAAAGGTACTAAAGGACCTGATGTTGTGGATATTCGCTCTTTTTATAAAGATTCAGGATTATTTACTTATGATGTAGGCTTAACCTCTACAGCTTCATGTAGTTCTTCGATTACATATATAGATGGAGAAAAGGGAGAACTGACTTATAGAGGGATTGACATTGAAACCTTAGCTACTAAACATAATTATCTTGAAGTATGTTATCTTTTACTACATGAAAGATTACCTACAAAAGATGAGTTGGTAGAGTTTGACTTAGAACTTCGTCATCGGTCTTTTTTAAATGATGGACTAACAAGCCTTTTTAGTGCTTTTCCTAATAATGCGCATCCTATGTCTTCACTATCTGCCGCCGTTACTGCATTGGCATCGTTTCATTATGAACATCTTGATCTTAGTCATGAAGATGAATATGATGAGATGGTATATCGTATATTGGCAAAAATACCCACTATCGCTGCCATGGCATATCGAAACTTCATCGGATATCCTTGTGTTCAACCTGATATTAATCTAAGTTTTACAGAAAACTTTTTGTTTATGATGCGCGCCTATCCTCATAGTCGTATGAGAGTAACGGGCAACGGTCCAGAACACATTAGAGATGTAGAAATACGTGCTTTAGATAGTATCTTTACACTTCATGCTGATCATGAACAAAATGCTTCTACTACAGTAGTAAGAGGTGTAGCGTCAACAGGAGCCCATCCTTATGTAGCTATCTCTGCAGGTATCAATGCGCTATGGGGAAGAGCACATGGTGGTGCCAATGAATCAGTTATCGCACAACTCGAAATGATAGGTTCTGTAGAGAATGTTGATGCATTCATCGCTAAAGCTAAAGACCCTAATGATCCATTTAGGCTAATGGGCTTTGGACATAGAGTTTATAAAAATTTTGACCCACGTGCTAGAGCGTTAAAAGGTTTACAAGATCAACTGAGAGAGGAATTGAACTTAGATTCTCGTTTGATGAAAATTGCTTCTAAAATTGAAGAGATAGCTTTATCTGATGAATACTTTGTGAAACGGAATCTCTATCCAAACATCGATTTTTATTCAGGAGTTATTTTAACTGCACTTAGAATTCCAAAAGAGATGTTTACTGCTATTTTTGTAATTGGAAGAACAGTTGGATGGATCACTCAATGGGTTGAATCAAGAGAAGATAAACAATCAAAAATAGTTAGACCTAGACAACTCTATAAAGGAATGTAAATTAAATGAATGAAAATGATACTTATGAAGTGATTATTGTTGGAGGTGGTATCTCTGGTGCAGCTCTTTTTTATGAGTTGAGTCAGTATACCGATTTAACAAAAATTGCACTTCTTGAAAAATATGAAGAGGTTGCTACACTCAATTCCAATGCAAGAGCCAATTCGCAAACTATACATTGTGGGGATATTGAGACTAACTACACGTATGATAAAGCTAAAAAAGTAAAACGTACAGCAAAAATGGTTGAAAAATACTGTTTACAGTACGGTTATGAAAATCAAATGATGTTTAAGCATCAAAAAATGGCCATTGGTATAGGTTACAATGAATGTCGTTTTATTAAGAACCGTTATGAAGAGTTTAAACCACTCTATCCATACCTAGAATTTTATGATAAAGCAACTCTTGAAGAGATTGAACCAAAGTTAGTTGTTGATGAAAATGGTAAAGGACGTGATGAAGAGATCGTCGGTATGGGTGCAAGGGATCAATATACTACTGTAAATTTTAAAGCAGTGAGTGATACTTTTATCGACAATGCTAAAAAAAATACAAAGATTCAAACGGATATTTTTTTCAATTCTCAAGTAGATAAAATCCAAAAGATAGACGATGTTTTTCATCTTTACACGACTGATAAGAAGGTCTATAAATCAAAAATGGTTGTTGTTGATGCTGGTGCGCACAGTCTTTTCTTAGCTCATAAGATGGGGTATGGACTTGACTTTGGGCAATTGCCAATGGCTGGAAGTTTTTATAAAACAGATAGAGCGATACTTAATGGAAAAGTTTATATGGTACAAAACCCTAAACTTCCTTTTGCTGCTTTGCATGGTGATCCTGATGTTACTTTAGATGGAGCAACAAGATTTGGACCCACCGCATTGGTAATACCAAAATTAGAGCGTTTTAAACCTGGTACGTATATAGATTTCTTTAAGACACTTAATTTAGATACAAATGTCATAAAAATATTTTATGATCTCTTCAAAGATAGTGAAATACGTAGTTATATTTTACGAAACTACCTTTTTGAAATACCTTACTTTGGTAAGCGAGCCTTCTTAAAAGATGCTCAAAAAATTATACCTTCACTACAAGTGTCGGACATAGAGTATGCGAAAGGTTTTGGTGGTGTACGTGGACAAATTTTAGATAAGAAAAATCAGAAATTGATGTTGGGTGAAGCTACTATCAATACAGGCGAGGGAATTATATTTAATATGACTCCTTCCCCAGGTGCGACTTCATGTTTAGGAAATGCTCAAAGAGATGTAGAACTTATTTGTGAGTATTTAGGTAAAATCTTTGATGAAGATGCTTTTAATAAAGATTTAGTAGAGGAAAATGACGATGCATAAAATGCTTTTAATCACAGATCAAGAACAGTACAGCTCAAATGGAACCATTACTACTCTATTTGATAAATATTTAAAAGAATATTGGGAAGTTGATATTCTCTATATTACTAGCTATAAACATACGTTTCAAAGAATTGGAAATGAATTAATTGTTCCTAAAAAGTATCAAAACAAAATTATTGAATATCTTAGTACAGGTAATGATCTAAGACAATACGACTTTATCTTTGTCCGTAACAAGAAGGAGGTACTTGAAAATGTACTCAAGCATAAAGAAGAGTACAATTATAAAGTAGGCTATAGAATTTCCTATCCTAAGCAACATCATGCATTAGAATTGAGTCAAGCACTTACTCCTAAGGGTATTTATAACTGGTTCAAGTACACGATGAAAATTAAAAAAAGAGACACCCTAGCTAATGAATGTGATCTCTTTTTACCTCCTTCTCATGAAGCTCACGAAGCATTTTTTCCAAATATCAAAGTGAAGAGTTTTCCAATGTTTATAGGACTCGACCCTGAAACTTTAAGAGAAGCTCATTCCATAGAGGATGATATTATTCATTTTATTAGTGTTGGGACTATGGATCCTTTAAGAGAGTTTGATGTTGTTCTTGATGCTTTTGAGAAGATGGACTCCAGTAATTGGCATTTAGATATAGTTGTATCACAAAAGGCTTATATACGTTCTCTTCTTTCACTCTACCCAAAACTTGATGATAAAATAACCCTACATGAAGGTATAGATACAATAGAGGAATTAAAAGATATCATTAGTAAAAATGATGTGGGTCTGGCACTCTTGCCATCAAATATTTTTCATAATACTGTTATTGCGAATAAGGTAATTCATTATGCTAGTTGTGGTCTACCTTCTCTTATGATAGATAATGAAAAAAATCACTCTATTTTTGATGAAGATGAAGCGCAATTTTGTACATTTGATGTTGATAGTATTTCTGATAATCTTGAAAAAATTATCGCTACTCCTAAAGAAGAACTTGTAAAAATAGGAAAAAATAGCCAAGAAAAACTACTTAAATTACGAAGAAACTATAAAGTATTAGCTGAAGAGTTAGCCCAAATAATGGATGATATAGTTAGTGAAGATATACCTGTATCATGCTAATAGCAACATTTTAAAAGAGTTGTAAATAATGAAAGGTACCAATTATGGTGCTTTCATTAATATGGTTTGTCTACTTCTCCTTTTTACAGTGCACATAAGTTCTTTCTGTTGACTAACTATAATGTTTAAATTTAATCTAATCTTATCTCAAACTAAATCCTAACTTCCATCTTCAATCCTTTCACTTAAACATCATCGTTAATATTATGTAAGGATATAAATAATTAACACTCATTTGAGGCTGTTATTTATCCATAGAGCAATTAACAATCATTATAATTTTGAGAATAATAGGTTGCAATCCAAAATAATGTATAAGAATGACAATTATTTATACTTATACAGAAATATTTATAATTAACAGTTATTCACTGTAATAGTTAATGATGTGTATTAAGGTTTAATTATATATAATGATATTGAATAAATAGTTGTATCTAAAAAATTAGCATAGGGGGTAAATTATAAATTTAGAAGAAATCACAAAAAATATCTTAGATACTTTTAACTCATTATTTTTTAATAACATTAATTTGCAAATTAAAAAAAAGAGATGTAATAGTATACATTTTGATATTGTTAAATACAAGCCATATATTGTTATTCCAAAAAATACCGCTAAGTACGGAAATCCAACTAATGATATTGATAAATTAAATATTTTATTTTTAGTTACTAGAATTATACTTGAGTCTTTTGCTCTCAAGCATGAAAAAGACATTATAGAGTATACAACCTCTAAATTTATTATATAGAGTGATTACTTTGGAGCAATACTCTCTATTATGATTCTTTTAAACAAGAATTGTGGAATTAATCTTGAACAAGATCTTAGTGATAAAGAATCATCCTTATCACTTATATTTAAATCACTTGATAATTTATATAAAAAAGATTTTTTCATTCAAAAATATGAAAACTTTCCAAATAATCATCATAGGTTAGGAACTATATTTACTGGTATCTTTGGATATATGCTTCGTATGCAAGAACTTCATAAAGGAAAAGAATTAATTCAGTATGAAAAAGAATATATACTTTTTACATTAGTAAAACTCATTGATGAGAAAAGTAATTTATTTACTGCATATTCAAAAAAATGACCCTGAAGCCTATAATGGAATTGAGCAAAACCAATTTAACTATAGATTAAATACTATGATATTAACCACTCATGCAAAAGTTGATTCAGAATATGAACCAATATTTAGCTTACTTTTTGGAACTAATCATAATAACGATATGATTAAAAAAATATTGGATTCTAAAGAAACTATACATATGCAAGCAGGAGATGTATTGTTAGTGCATGGAGAAAATGCATTATCAAAACCAATTGCAAAAATACAACGTGTTAAATATTGGAGAGTCCGATCAAGTCATGTATTGATCGTTGTAGCAGAAGGTATATTTTTACATGCTACAGGAACAGATGGTGTATCTTTAAGGTTTTATAGAGATGAGTTAAATGAAATAAAAACTAATTGGAGAATGATACGCTTAAAAACAATGAATAAATCTAAAATAGATACGCTAATGCAATCAATATTGTATTTCAATGGGCAAGGTTATAATAAGCTATTTACTCTAGAAAATGAAGATAAATCATTTTGTTCTGAATTAGTTGCAAAGATATATAAACATGCTGGAATAAAAATATTGAATAATAAACCTCCACACAAAGTTATTCCTGCTGATTTTGACCAAGAAGCTGATAAACATGTTGAATGGAAAGACATAACTATTGAAACAAAGAATGATTTTCGACTTATGGATAAAGAAATTAAACAATATCATTTAAATTATTATAATCGAAAAGATTTCCCCGTACCCTTGGGTCGGTCGGCAACAGTTCAAGAAACCATACAGTACAATATGGAATGAGTGAGCATGTATTTAAAAGTCATAACAAAACATTGTTGTTGTACCA